>JBBIJG010000007.1:13184-17969 GCA_037446095.1 Caldilineae bacterium | reverse complement strand
GTGATGGGAATCCCCAGCCCTTTGATCCGGGGCCTGGCCTACACGGTGCAGCAACGACGCCTCTCCTCGGCCCGCCCGGTCAGCCCGCAGGAGTTGATGCACCTCTTGCAGCGGGTGCAACGCCTGGCCCTTCAGCGGTTGTCGCAAGGGTTCACCTCGCAGGAATTGGCCCTGGTGGATAGCTCCATCGCCGATATCACCATTGACGGCCATCGGGTGACCGATCCGATCGGTTTTCGGGGCCAGAGTCTGGCCGTTACGGTTTTCAACGCCATGACCCTCCGCGTCAATCTGGATAGCTTGCGTCGCATCGCCGCGGGCCTGGAGTTGGAACCACCCTTTTTGGTCCCCGAATCCCGGGTGGTGGCTTCTCTTCTGAAAGGGAGTGAGGTCATCGGCCTTGATGTCGGCGGAAGGGGAACGGGGATTTTTTGGACTCGCAACGGGGGGATGTTGGCCTCGCGGACAATGCCTCTGGGGGGGCGAGCGGTCAGCCAGCGCCTGGCTGAAGCTTTCCATCTCTCCCTCCAGGAGGCGGAAAGTTTAAAGTTATCTTACGATTGCGCTCAGGGCTGCAAAAGGCCCTCGGCCCCCGTGAGAGAGGTATTAAGCGATGCGGTGGCGGTCTGGTTGGCGGAGGTGGAGCGGCAATTGGCGGCCCTGGCCGGTGGAGAAAACCTTCCCCCGCGCCTATACCTTTGGGGGGGTGGAAGCGAGCTACTTCCGTTGGTGGAAGCGGCCAGGGCTTTCCCCTGGCTGCGGGAGCTACCCTTTGCCCGCTGTCCGGAAGTGGCCGTGTTGAATCCTGAAAAGGTACCCGGCTTGCTGAACAGGACCGGACTGGCGCTGGGGCGTGGGGGGGTCACTGTCATGGGCCTGGCCCACTGGGCCTGGGCGGCTGAAACGGAAGGCCAGGCTGACCTGCCGGCCCAGTTGCTGGCCCGGGTCCTCAGAAAAGAGTTCGATACCTTTCTTGGAGGGATGTGAGCTGAGTGGAGCAGATCATCTACCTGGAGGCTGACGATGACATCGCCGTCATTCGCGACCGCCTGGAGTGGGCCCAGGCCAGGCGGGTCCTCCTCGTTATACCACCCAGATGCCGGGCTTTGAACAGCCTGGTTAACCTCAAATTGCTACAACGTCATGTCCACAATCTGGCCATGGAGGCAGCTCTGGTGACCCGAGATGCGACCGTCCAGGAACTGGCCCATGAGGTTGGCCTTCCTGTCTTCTCCTCCCTGGGGAGAGCTCAACAGGTCAAGTGGTATGGGCGAGGGGCGATCGAGCAGGCCCCTCCTCCCCCCAGGGAATACAAAGGACCACGTCCTCGCGAACCGGTGTGGCCGGCCTGGCCGGAGTCGCCTGGGCGGGGGCAGCAAATCCTGACAGTTGCCTTCTTCAGCTTATGCTTATTCCTCTTCCTGGGAGCAGCTTCCCTGTTGCTGGTGCCCAGGGCCAGGGTAATCCTGAAACCCGTCAGTGAGGCCGTCAGCGAGACCCTGCTGGTGCAGGCCAATCCGGAAGCTGAAAGCATTAACTATCAGACAGGCGAGATCCCGGCCCGAGTGGTGGAAGTGGATGTTGAGGCCACGGATCACATTCCTACGATAGCCAAACGCGATGCCGCCGATGCCCGGGCCACCGGTACGGTCATCTTCATCAACAAGATCAATGAGCTCGTTGAAATTCACTTAGGAACCGTGGTCAGAACTTCGACAGGGACCAATATCCGATTTACCACCATAGAGACGGCCACTTTGCCGGCGGCCATTGGTGGGACGGCTGAAATAGGGATAGTAGCCGTCGAACCCGGCCCCAGTGGCAATGTGGACGCTTTTATGATCAATACCATCGAAGGCCCCCTGGCTTTGCAGGCCAGGGTCGTCAACGACAAACCTACCGGCGGCGGCAACGTGAAACAGATGGGAGTGGTGACCCAGGCCGACAAGGACCGCCTGAAGGCTTCCCTCCTGCAAAAATTGCAGCAGGAAGCTTACAACAGAATTCTGGATGAATTGAAGGAACAAGAGTTTGTGCCGCCTGAATCATTGGTTGTGGAGATCGTCTCCGAGACCTACGACAAATTCGTGGATGAGGAAGCCGATGTCTTGGGGATGAAGATGGTGGTCAAAGCCAGTGGGACGGCTATCGGCGGTCAGGACGCTAATACCCTGGTCTATCGCCTCTTGGAGGCCAAAGTGAGGGAAGGCTATCAGTTGACGGCTGAGGGGTTACGCTTTGAGGCTGGCCAGGTTGTGGCTGTAGAAGGCCGCAAAGTGTCTTTCACGATGAACGCTTCTGGCTTTATCGTGCCGGTGATTGAGCCCGATGTGGTCATCAACGCCATCCGGGGGCGGCCTGTCGAGGAGGCTGAAATCCTGTTGAGCCGACGCTTCCCCCTTAGGGAGAAGCCGGTCATCACCGTAACCCCCGACTGGTTGGGGCGGGTGCCCTTGCTCCCCTTCAATATTGATGTAGCGGTTGAGCTGGGGCTCACAAACGACACTGGTACCCCCTCTGGAGGTTAGCTGATGCGCATCATGGCTTTGGATATTGGCCACAAGCGTATTGGCGTGGCCCTCAGCGATCCCGGACAGGTTCTGGCCAGTAGCTTGCAGGTCATCGAGCGCCAGGGACAGCGAAGCCTGGCCGCTGTGATTCAACTGGTGCGGGAACATGGGGTTGGGAAAATTGTCGTCGGCTACCCGCGCAGCCTGGACGGGACAACAAGACAGCAGGCTCAGGCCGTGGAACGCGACGTGGCGACCCTGGAGAAGATGCTTGAAGAAGCGTCGTTGGACGTATCGGTGGTCCTCTGGGATGAGCGCCTCTCTACGGTGACAGCCGACAGACTCATGGCTGAAGCCGGCCACAAAAGCAGGAAGAGGCGGAAGAGAATTGACGCCGTAGCGGCGGCTGTGATCTTGCAGGACTACCTGGACGCAAGTTCATCGCAGTGGGGAGGATAACTTGGTCAAGAATATTTTGCGGGTCCTGGTGTTTCTGATCGCTCTGCTGGCCGTGGGGGTTATCGTGATAGGAAGCGGTTGGTATGTCCTCACCCAGGGTTTGGGTGGTGACACCGAGATCAGCCGTTCCAGCGAGGGCGGAGAAGCTCCCTCGGTCAAGGATATTTTCATCGGGCTGTACCTCAAGTATCGGCAAGGGGACCTGGACCGGCCGGCCAGTGACGACGACACACCGGTGACCTTCGTGATTGAGCCCGGCGAAAGCGCGACTGCCATCGCCACCCGCCTGGAAGAGTTGGGGCTGGTCACCGATGGCGAGTTGTTCCGCATGTTCATTCGCTATCATAAGATTGATGCCAACCTGGAAGCTGGTGAGTACGTTCTGCGGCCCAACATGACCATGGCCGAAATCGCGGAGACCTTGCAGCACGCTCGCCTGGAAGAGGTGACGGTGACCATCCCTGAGGGCTGGCGGGCCGAGCAGATAGCCCAGATGTTGACCAGAGAGAATGTCATTGATGGCGACGAATTCCTGGCTTTGGTGCGTAAGGGGAAATTCGATTACGGCTTGCTGCGAGACCGTCCTGAGGGGAGCTCTCTGGAAGGCTTCCTGTTCCCCGAAACCTACCGCATTCCGGCCCAGGCTAAGGCCGGGGACCTCATTGAGCGCATGCTTTCCACCCTGGACGAGCGCTTCACCCCTGAGATGCGGCGGCTGGCTGCGGAACAAGGCATGACCATCTACGAGGTGCTCACTCTGGCTTCTATCGTGGAGCGGGAAGCAGTGATTGCTGAGGAACGGCCTCTCATTGCCAGTGTGTTCTTGAACAGGTTGAAGCAGGGCATGAACCTGCAGGCCGACCCCACCATCCAATATGCCAAGGGTTACGACGCTACGACAGGCCAGTGGTGGGCACCTGTGACGCCTGAGGATTGGGAAAGGGTGAATTCACCGTACAATACCTATTTGTATCCGGGTCTACCCCCCGGCCCTATCTGCAGCCCTGGGCTCTCGGCTATCCAGGCCGTCCTGGAGCCGGCCGCTACCGAATATCTGTTCTTCCTGGCCAAGGGTGATGGCTCCCATGCCTTTGCCACCACTTACGAGGAACATCTGCAAAATCAGGAGCTTTATCAATAAAAAAACCTGTCAGGTCTGATACATGGGGCGGGCGGGAGTCGAACCCGCACGGAGTTGTCTCCAGCGAATTTTAAGTCCGCAGCGTCTGCCATTCCGCCACCGCCCCACACAGCCAACCGCGTGGTGGAAAGGGAGGAGGATGAAAAGGGCTGATGGCGAACTCGCCTATCAGCCTTGTCGTCTGGGGATTGCGGTTGGAGGCGACGGTCGGATTTGAACCGACGATCGGGGTTTTGCAGACCCCTGCCTTAGACCTCTTGGCTACGTCGCCAGGATACTCATTTATATTTTACCATGCTTTCTCCATCGCGTCAAGTTTCAAACTTGACCCATCTCGTGAAATGGTAATGGGGAAACCCCGGTGTAGTCAGGGGAGCCGTCACCACTGGCCCGGGTGAGGCCCTTTTCCTTGACTGGCTGTGACTTACCCCCTGTCTTGTAGTGGGGGCTTTGAACTTGGAGGTAAAGTTTTGCTCTCTCAACTGGTTTATGGTATACTTTAACCACTCGTGCTCGCGATGGATGACAATCTACCGCTGACAGCAGGAGGCAGATAAATGAGCAGGAATGCGATTGTGGTGGCTATGCTGACAACCGTTTTGGTCCTGGGGGGTATTGTGGCCTGTGCCCTGGCACCGGCGGTGGCGGATGTTCCTCCAACGCCCACCCTTACCC
>JBBIJG010000007.1:580-13170 GCA_037446095.1 Caldilineae bacterium | reverse complement strand
CTCCAAGACCGACTTTTACGCCCACGCCGGCCTATACACCGACGCCGACGGATACTCCTACCCCGGTGCCGACGGATACCCCATTGCCCACAGACACCCCATTGCCGACGGACACCCCCACGCCTCGCCCGCCCACCAACACACCGAAACCTTTACCTCCCACCAATACCCCCATGCCTACGCCGACCCAACCTCCGCCCTATCCCTATGAAATCGTGAGGATTGATTGCCCTGAGGTAGAAAAAGATGCAACATGGGTAGGCGGGTCCGTGCTCGATGCCAACGGCGAGCCGGTCATGGAGGGGATCGTGGTTCGCTATTTCACCCTTACTAACAGAGGCAAGAACCCCTGGGCTGCTGACCTGGCGACCAGTGGCGATCCCTGGAAATATGACGTGGCCAAAATGAACAAGAAGGAATGGAGTAATTACTGGGGAGGGTGGATAAACTTTTATTTTGATCTCGTGTGGCATAACCCTCTAATGGGCTACCGCCGAGATACCTATCGCGATGAGCTTGACGTGGCATGGATGCATACCACAGTTGATTGGGATATTTGGGTCGAGTCTCTCAGCGGGGAACAGCTTTCTCCAAAGGCTCACTGTAAGACCTATTCCCATCCCAAGTATCAGGCAGGCAACCCTGTACAGGAATCATGCGGACCGGATCAGTGCGGCCCTCCCCAGTGTTTCATTGTCTTCAAGCATCGCTGAGGCTACCTCTGCTGCCTGTTCACCTTCCTCAGCAGAGCACGGCGGCGGACGTGACGTCTGTTGAGGTGGAATGAAGGCGGGTTCTGGCCCGCCTTTTCCATTCTAAACCCCAGAAGGAGGAATTAACTGTGACTGAAGAGAAAACCGGCTTTCAACCTTTTCTCATGGAACGGATGATGTCCAAATGGGAGAACGTCGTTGACTACAACCTCTCAGAAAGCGGCGTTCATCCCATCACAATCCGCGAACTGGTAGACGATCCGGCGGTGATCGAAGCCCTGTTGTCCACTGAGCTGGGTTACGCCCAGGCCAATGGGATCATCGAGCTGCGGGAAAGGATCGCTGCCCTCTATCCTGGCGCTACCCCTGACAACGTGCTGGTCACCGTGGGCTGTGCCGAGGCCAACCTGATCACTCTCCAGACCATGCTCCGTCCAGGAGAGGAGATGGTGATGATGCTGCCGAACTACATGCAAATCTGGGGCATCGCCCACAACCTGGGCTTCCAGGTCAAGTCCTTCCATCTCCGGGAAGAGCGCGGCTGGGCCCCCGACCTGGGCGAGTTGAACGAGGTGGTTTCCGAAAAGACCAAACTCATCGCCGTCTGCAACCCCGACAATCCCACCGGCTATATTTTGACCGAAGCCGAGATGGAAGCCATCGTCGCGGTGGCTGACCGGGTGGGGGCCTGGCTCCTGGCTGACGAGGTGTACAGCGGTGCCGAGCGGCTGACCGAAGCCCAGACGCCCTCTTTCTGGGGACGCTATGATAAGGTGCTGGCTCACAACAGCCTGAGCAAGGCCTATGGCCTCCCTGGTTTGCGCATTGGCTGGGTGGTCGGGCCGGCGGACACGGTGGATGAGATCTGGGCCCGCCACGAATACACCACCATCAGCGCCACCATGTTGTCCAACAAACTGGCTGCCATCGCCCTGTCGCCCGATGTGCGCCCACGGCTTATCCAGCGCGCCCGCGACTACATCCGCCGGGGCTATCCCATCCTTGATGCCTGGCTGGAGGAGCACGAGGGAACATTCAGCGTGGTCCCCCCTCAAGCGGCGGCCATCGCCTTCGTGCGCTACCATCTGGATGTTAATTCCACCGACTTGGTGAATCGGCTCATCCGGGAGAAGAGCGTGTTGATCGTGCCCGGCGATCACTTTGGCCTCGACCGCTATCTGCGGATCAGCTTCGGCCTGCCACCGGACTACCTGCGGGCGGGACTGGACCGCATCCATGAGCTGATCGTGGAATTGGGAGGTTAAAGTCTTCAGGCAAAGGCCCTGCCTTTGGATGGAGGAGAAACCCTATGTCCATTTTGGTTCTGAGCGAGCAGGAGATCCGGCAGACCGTCACCATGCCCGAGGCCATGCAGGCTATGGAGGATGCCTTCGCCGCCCTGGCCCGGGGCGAAGCCCGACTACCTGACGTGATCAGCCTGGAGGTGCCGGAGGTCAACGGCGAATTTCACGTTAAAGGCGCTCACATCCAGGGCGCGCCCTATGCTGTCTTTAAGATAGCCACAGGCTTCTGGGAGAACCCGGCCCAGGGGTTGCCCTCCGGTTCCGGTCTGATGATGGCCTTTGATGCCACCACTGGCTTCCCGGCGGCTCTGCTGCTGGACAACGGCTATCTGACCGACCTGCGTACCGGAGCAGCCGGGGGCGTGGCGGCCAACTGGTTGGCCAACCCGGTGCTGGAAAAAGTGACCATCATCGGTTCGGGGACCCAGGCGCGCTACCAGTTGCGGGCTCTGGCTGTAGTGCGGAGGCTGACCGGACGCGTGGCGGTGTGGAGCCGCAACCGGGAACATGCCGAAGCTTACGCCCGCCAGATGGTGGCCGAGCTGGACCTGGACGTAACCGTCGCGCCGGACATCGAGTCTGCCCTGCGCAACACAGATTTGGTCGTCACCACCACCCCCAGCCGGGAGCCGCTGGTCCGCGCTCAGTGGCTCCCCCGCGGAGTGCACATCACCGCCGTGGGCTCTGACGCGCCGGACAAGCAGGAGTTAGACGTCGGTGTGCTGGCCCGGGCCGACATCATCATCGCCGACCGCTTGGACCAATGTCTGCGTCTGGGTGAGATCCACCATGCAGTGGAAGCGGGCGTCATCAGTGCCGATGATGTCACCGGCGAGCTGGGGGACTTGATCATCGGACGAGTGCCTGGCCGAACGAACGAAAGTCAGATCACCGTCTGCGATCTGACCGGCGTGGGGGTACAGGACGCCGCCATCGCCTCGCTGGTGCTGGAGAAAGCCAAAGCCATGGGGTTGGGCACGCCGCTGGAGACCGGGTAGCCCGGCTCCGCTCACCGTCAACCCTGCTCACCGCTTATCAACTCCGCCAGGCTGCTGATGCAAATCACATCGCGGCGTCCGGCCTGGCCTTTGCGGTCCAGCAGAACAGGCGTGATACCCACAGACCGGGCGCCTAGCACATCAATTTCGTAGCTATCGCCAATGTGGGCGACTTCTTGCGGCCTCAAGCCAAGGCGTTGCAGGGCCAGTTTGAAAATCTTCCCGTCCGGCTTGGCTACACCCGCTTCGGCTGAAGAGAGGATAAAGGCGAAGAACTCTGTCAGGCCGAGCTCGGCCAAAAGGGTGGGTAGGGCCGAGTCCCAGTTGGAGACCACGGCCAGGGTCTTGCCCTGTGCGCGCAGGTGGCGCAGAGTGGGCAGCACATCGGGGAAAGGGCGGTAGCGGATGGAATCGCGTACTTGCCGCACAAAGGGCAGGAAATCCACGTCTACGTCGGCCATTTCTCGCAAGGCTGCCCTCATGGCCTGAGCCATGTCAGCCAGCAGACGGTCCCCTTCTTGAGGAGAATAATTGACATAAGATTGGCTGAAGAAGGTTCTGGCCGTGGCCAGAGCCGAGGAAAGCAGCGAGGGGGCCAGGTCAGGGAAAAACCGGCCGGCCACTCTCAGGGCGACCTCCTTCACCGGAGGGTCAGCGGTAATGAGGGTATCTCCAGCGTCAAAAAGGACTCCTTGAAAATCGCTCAGCATTTTACCTCTGGCATTCCATCGTAAGGCTGGGACAGGTTCCTGTCACAGTCCATTCAAGGCCCTGCGTACGGCAGTGGCGAAATCACGGAGCAGAAACGGCTTCTCCTTCATTCATTATTTTTCGATCCGGATGGGAGCCCCAGCCACAATGACATTCACCAGGGAGTCACCCTTCCGGTAGCGGATAATCTCAGTGGGGGACACACTCTCCCCACGCAGAATCTGCCGAGTGAAACCGGTCGCTTCCTCGAACGTCCTGGCGTTGAACCCGGCGATCAACTCGCCAAGATTGCGCCCGACTGCCCCCGGCCCTCCCTGTGCGAGGGGGAAGGGAGTTCCCCCAGCAGGCTGACCTGCTGGATGGCCGCGCTCTGGCGGAGGTCATCAGGCTTTCGTTGGCTGATCGGCCATCTTGCGCACGAGGTCGAAATGGTTTGCGATCTCGGCCATCAGCTCGGCGTGCTCCTGCTCTACAAGGCTGAGAAACCTGTCCAGATGGTCTTTTTGAACCACGTCAATGGGAAACGTCTCGAAGCCGAGGGCTCCCATCTCTTTGCGGCTCTGATGGTCGGCCAGGTGCTGCAAGTAGCCGACACTTTGGAGATGGGGTTCACCGTTCACAATGGTGCACTCGTAGAGGTGTCCGTCAAAGACGATCACCGGGTAGCAGAGCCAGATGGTGGCCCATATTGGAGGCCCTCCCTGAGGAGGTCGTTTGAGGTGTGAGTCGCTTTCCGTACGGAACACTGTGGCTTTGAGTACCGCATCTATGGCCTGATGGATTGGAGTGTTGGTCTGGTCCCTGAAGGCGACCCGGTGCGACCTGCTTTTGCGGCGCACAGTAAAGTAGTGGTGGTTGATGCTCTTCTCTTTGGTCTCAAGGAACGAATACCGATAGAGCCCGGCGATGCTGGGGTAGCGCCTGTGTTCAAATTTAACCCGGGGTTCTGGCTCGTCCGAGAAGAAGAAGACCCAGGGTTTGCCGTCGTCTTTTTTGCACTCGATGATCAGATTATAGTGGAAGAGCAGGAAATCACCTGAGCCGTCGGCGGCGAAGACCTGTCCGCCCCGTGTGCCGATCACGTCTACCTCTCGGGCCCGGCCTTCATCCCAGTCCATGTAGTAGACGTTGTTCTGCACCCGCCAACCCCGGCTCCGCAGGAGTTTTGAGGTTTCTAATTCCAGCGAGAACCCGGAGTCCAGGATGTCTTTTTTGATGGCTTCGATTTCATCTAACATGGTTTCACCTCCCCATCTTGTGTTGTACAACGACGGAAATCGGACATTGTCGAGAAATCCACCGGAGAGAGGGGCCGGGTTTAGCGCCCGGCTGCCCGAAGCAGTCGGCTGCTGAGCAACTCACCCATGACTGCCCAGTCCTCTGTGGGCAGATAGTGGCTGGCAGCCCCGTCAAAGAGGATATTGACCCAGGCGGGAAATTCTTCATCGGCCAGATTGAGCACGATGGCCATCCGCTGTCGAGGGAAAAGGCGGAAGAGGAAGGAGGCGCTCCCAAAGGTCAGGCGCTCCCCACCTAAAGCCCTGGCTGCCTGGATAAAGCCCTCCGCATCGTGACCGAAGGCTCTGATCAGAGGCTGGCAGGCCTGCTCCTGGAAGGCCGGGAAGTATCCGCGTCCGCCCGGCAACTCCCGGAAGGAAATCCACTGGTCGGCCAGGGGAGTCCCATCGGCGTGGATGAGGTAGTGCAAAAGCAGGATCTGAATGACGGTAGGAGGCGCCTGGCCTGAGGCGTCGCTGACCAAAGCCCCAGGGTAGTCAATCATATATTCCTCTCCCCAGAACTTTAATCGGAAACGGCCGCCGGTGGCCGTCAGTTTCTCGTAGGTCGCGCCGCTGAGCGCAGCGGCCATCATGGGATCACGGCCTTGCAGGTCATGTCGGGCCCTGTCCAACGCCAGGCTGTAGGTCTTTTTGTCCGTTTGGACCTCTACCTCATTGCTGATATGGCTCATTTGAGGCCTTCCTCTTCGGCGGGAGATGATTGGGGTGGGGGTGTGCCCCCTCCCAGTAACTCCCGGATCTCCCTGGGAATCACCCTGACGCGCCCTGTGCGGTCGGCGCAAATATGCTTGGTGTATCCCGTGGCCAGCACCTGCCCTGTGGCCTGCATGACTACCTCGTAGGCCAGGGTCAGGCTGCGGCTGCGCAGCTCTTCTATCCATGTTCGGACGGTGACCAGATCGCCGTACCTGGCCGGGGCGATGAAACGCGCCTCCACCTCTGAGACGGGCAGGTAGAAACCCCGGGCTTCCAACTCGGCGTAGTCGCTCCCTTTCTGACGCATGTACTCACCGCGTCCCACCTCAAACCAGATGAGATAATTGGTGTGATAGACCACGCCCATGGCATCTGTTTCGGCGTAACGGACCCGGATGGTGGTCTCAACAATTTCTCTAGCCTTTGGCATAGCCTTTACCTCACCCATACGTCGGCCATCATTCCGGCGAAGAGGACAAAGAGATATGGGCTGGAGAATTTGAACATGAGCCAGGCGTTCCTGGGTGAAGGTCTGAAAAAGAGAAGCAGGTTGCCCACGCTGATCAGGAAGCCAGAGGCCAGAGCCACAGCCAGGTAGAGCCATCCGAACCCACCCGCGAAGTAGAGGCCGATAGAAGCCAGGTACATCAAGAGGACGGTAGCGGCGATGCACCGCAGGGTTCGGGTCAGGTCAAAGACGGCGGGCAACATGGGCACTTTGACTTTTCTATAGTCATCGCGGTAGAAGATGGCCAGGTTCCAGATATGGTTCGGTATCCAAAGGACGACCAGGGCAGCGATGAGGAGGGCTGTGAAGCTGATTTCGTTGCGCACCGCTGCCCAGCCGAATAGGGCCGGCAGGCCGCCGCTGAAGCCTCCCCAGATGACATTCAGCGAGCTGCGCCTTTTGGTCAGCAAGCTGTAAACCATCACGTTGTCTAAAAGGCCCAGAGCAATGCATAGGAAGGATAGGAAGTTGAGGCTCCAGGCCAGGACGAGAGAGACGGAGGCCAGTAAAAGCCCCCAATAGAGGGCCTTCTCTGGAGGGTAGATTCTTCTGGCCGGTATAGGACGCTTACGGGTTCTTTCCATCAAGGCGTCAATATCCCGGTCAATGTAGCAGGTCAGGGTGTTGGCCCCGGCGCAGGCCAGGGTGATGGCAACGATAGCCACCAGAAAAAGGCGCTGGGGGATGGGCTGCCCGCCGGCGGCAATGACCATAGGGGCCAGAGCCGTGAAGACGAGAAGCAACACCGAAGGCGGCTTGGTGACGGCCACGTAGTTGGCCAGGGTCTGCAACCAGCGCCGGACCAGCCCGGCCCGGCTTTCCTTTTCCATTTCGAAGATGTTCACGTCTTGAAACCTCCTTTCAACTGTTCCTGCATCCACCCCCGCCCCGGCCCTTTCAGGGGTAGGTTTTGGCCGGGTGGCCTGGACGTGAACGCCCAGGCTGAAAGAGCGAAGCCCCGCTTTTGTTATATTATATCATGGGCGAATTCGTCTATTGACATCCTCCGCAACGACAGGTATAATAAATAGCCGGAGTAGAATTGCATTGCAAGGAGGTAATGCTATGGCTTCTCAGCAGCAGGAGGAGAAGGCCCTATCGCCCAGGAAAGTGGTCAAGATTTTGTCAAAGGGGATGAAGCTGACCGGCAGGGTGACGAACGTCACCGAGTTCGGGGTTTTTGTGGACATCGGCGTGGGCCGGGACGGCCTGGTGCACATTTCAGAGTTGAGAAGGCAAGGTGGAGACCAGGGTGCCAGTGCGTTCCGCATTGGGGACGAGGTGACGGTCTGGATCAAAGCTTTGAACCGCCAGCGGAATCGCATCAGCCTGACCCTGAAAGAGCCACCGCGACGAAAGCTCAAGGACCTGGCCCCGGGAATGGTCCTGGAAGGGAAGGTCACCCGTCTGGTTCCCTATGGGGCGTTTGTAGACATCGGCCTGCCACGCGAGGGCATGGTCCACATCACAGAGATGGCCCGGGGCTATGTCCGTGATCCGGCAGATGTGGTGACCGTGGGGGATGTGGTACAGGTCAAAGTCCTGGATATAGACCGCAGGAAACGAAGGGTGGCTCTCAGCATGAAAGACCTGCCGGCGGAAAGCCCGGTTGAAGAGGAGGAGGCTCTGCCGACGACGATCGAGCTGGCCTTCCAGCAAGCCATAGCCCAGCAGGAGAACAGAAAGCAGGCGGCAAAAAAGAAGAAGGAGGCCAGGCGGTCGCTCAGAGAAGAGCAGGATGAGATTATTACCAGGACCCTCCGTATGCATCGGGAGCAGGCCAGGGGATAGAATCTCCGGTCGCATTGTCTACTGCCAGTTCAGCCATCGCCTTCAGGGCCTCTGTGGGCGATAGGGGGCGGGGATAATTGTACAGCGGCCCCCCGGGTCGCTCGTTGTAGAAAGGCCGATTGCAATCGGGGCAGCCGGCAGTCTGAAAAGCCACGCCGTCGGCCAGGATTTTCGTCAGGTCGGGCAGACCAAAGGAGATCAACTGCCCCGCCGCGGAGAAGGCGAAATCCTCCAGGGTAGCCAGCCCGCGGGAGAGGAGATAGTGCACCACCTGCATCCGCCGGTAGGTGCCCAAAGGCGGCGGGGGATAATTTTGCATGGCCGCACCTCGCACCGGGGTGAAGGCAAAGAGTCCGACGATGGCTCCCAGATCGTGTAGCCATTGGATGGCCTCGGCCATCTCCCGCTCGGTCTCCCCCAGGCCGACGATCAGGTGGACGGCCACATGGCCGGGAAAGTGGTGGGCGGTCTCTTCGATGAGCCTCCGCCGCCGTTGCCAGTTATCTCGTTTCACTTGTCGGAAGACGCGCTCAGAGGCCGCGTCCAGCCCAAAGCCGATGTGCTCGACACCGGCCCGCAGCAAGGCTTCTACCTGGTCCATACTGTGAAGCAGGATGGCCGTATCCACCGGCAGAGCGCAAACCTCACGGACGGCTTCCACCAGCTCGAGGGTGCGTCGCAGGTAATCCCGGCCGGCGGTCACCTGGAGGCAGAGGCGACGGAAATCCCCTCGCGCCGCGGCTTTGCCCAGGCGATCCAACACCTCCTTTTCATCGAAAGGGGGCCAGGTGATGCGGGAGAGGTTGAGGGCTCGGGTGTCCCTCCGGGCATGGCCGGTGCGGGCCTGGGCGCAGAAGGCACAGGCCATTTCACAACGCCCTCCCAGCATCAAATAGGCTGTGGTAGGGGCGGCCTCCATTCTGACATTGGCCAGGCCGAGGACGGCGGCCGTACCGACAGAGACGTTGATTTCTGCCATCTTGTTCCAAATATCTCGCGTGGGCCTATGGCCGGCGGTTCGCCAGGCTGAGGCGTACTTCTGCGCCGGAGCAGCCAATAGATGGCTATCATCGGTAACCACCATCTGGCACCAAGGTAGATAGCGGTTGCCAGATGGAGGGCATCAGCAGCGTAAAGGCCGAGGGCGATTTCAGCGTCCTTGGTCAGGGTCTTAACCTCGCTGACAGGAACTTCCAGCAAGGCTCCGCTGCGGAAGAGGGTTTCGATGGCTTCGTAGGCGGCATGAATGTCCTCATTGCTGAGGGCCGGGACCTGGAACTTCTTGTTGGGCCCGTTTCAACCCCCGGACCACTTCCAGGCCGAGCCACTCGCTGGCAAGGGCCTCAACCTTGAAGCCGCCGACCAGATCAAGCAGGGCCTGTGCTTCGGCAGCGATTCAGTGGTTCACTTCTCCAACCACTCCAGTGCCTCCCTTGCCGCCCGGCGCACCCTTTTCGGCGCGGGCTTGAGCGCCATGGGTGACGCGTGGTTCAGGCATCGGCTTCCTTCGCCGCCCCCAGAAAGGCAATTGGGGCCTATCTCTCGGTCCCGTACTGCAGCAGCCCGGGATGATGGGCCTGGATCCAGGCCCGCACCTGATCCGCAAGCTCTCTGGCCTCCCTCAACAAATCTTCCGCCTCGGTCACAGAGATGTAGCCCGCCCCTGCGTAATCGGCCCTGTTTCGCTTGCGACGGCAATCGTCGAAGTAGTCGGCCAACGCGCTCATCCCTGGGCCCATCGCCTCTTTGAGGAACTCGAACGTGGTGGAGTGGTGACCGAGGCCGTGAGCCCTGTATCCCTCGCTGTACATCACTGCCGTAGCCGCCTGCAGAGCGGCGTTGTAGGCGGTGGCAAAACGACGGTCGGCTGACAGAGCTGTAATGGCTGCGTCGGCTAGGTCTCGCTCCACGACCTGAAAAAGGCTGGCGATCTCCTGGGAGTTGGTGCGGTGGCGGCGGATGCGTCCCTCACGCAACAAGCGCTCGTAGGGCATTCTCGTCTCCGATCAAGAAGATTTTGGGGGCAGCCAGCACGTTGTGCAGGAAGCCATTTCCGGTCTGTGCTTTTGTCCGAAACTCCTCTGGACTGAACAGCGTGTAGTTGATCTCACGATGCACCAGCTTTTCCGCCTCTTGCAAGGTAGTATGCAGTGCCCGGCTGGACAGGATCCCCACGACAAGGAGGTCAATGTCGCTGGCAGTGCTTTCCTGGTTGGCGGCGTAGGAGCCGTAGATGAAAGCCAGGGCAATGTTTTCCACTCCTTTCAGCGCATCTCCCAGGAGTGCAGTCAGGCCGACGGTTTTCAGAAAGATGCTTTTCAGTTCGGGGAACAGGAAAAAGTCGCGGTTGACCTGATAATGCACCTGGTTCCCCCTGGTGAAGCTGGTGAGCAACCCCAGGGTCTGCAGCCTTTCCACCTCGCGCTGGACGGCGCGGATGGGCAGGCCGGTCAGGGCACTGATCTGCCGCTGGTAGAAGCTGCTTTGTGGGTTGAGCAGCAACAGGGCCAGCACTTTGACCCGTGCTGTGGATGAGAACAACAACTCCAACATCACTCACACCTCTGTGCGACTACAATTTGTAGGCGATTATATACGAAATGTAGTCAGATGTCAAGTCCGTTCTCCTACAGGCGATCATATTTCCTCTCATGAGAGGCAACAACAGCCTGAGTGAGGTCAGCCTGCCAGTTGGTCAGTTTGCGGCGAATGGCCGAAATCTGAGCTATGGCCTGCGCAGCCTTTTCCCGCTGCACTAGCAGCCTGACGGCTTCGTTCATGGCTTCCGACAGGTCACGGTATCGTCCCTTTTGCACAAGCAATTCCAGCTCACAAGCAACTTCTGGTGGTGGGGCAAAAGTGATGACGGTTTTCTCCGTCTCGGCCATTGTCAGACCTCCTCTGTGGCTTTCACAAGGGCATGATACCAAATCTTGCAATGGTTGTCAACCGACCTGTTCCTTGCCTCGCTGGAACCACTGAGCCTCGCCTGGGGCTGGAAGCCCCAGGCTGAGCAGCTCAAGGGTGCTGGAAGCACCCTGGTCTGCGCCATATGCGGATGCAGCCTGCTTCTAGCAGGCTTTGACCTCCCTCAGCCCTGAGCTTCAGCTATCGGCGTCGCGGGCTCCTCCGCCAGCGCCCGCAGCCCGGCCAGCACTTCCGGCGTGGCCTGCCCCAGCCGACCCAGGGCCGCCGCCGCCGCCCCATACCGCACCCTGGCCGCCACCGCCCCGTCCAGTGCCAGGAGCAGCTCCGCCGCCTCCTCGGCCTGCCCCAGCTCCCCCAGGGCCGCCGCCGCCCCCACCCGCACCCCGGCCGCCACCGCCCTGTCCCGGGCCAGGGCCAACAGCACCTCCGCCGCCCGCTTCCGCACTTCAATTTTCATTGCCTGGTTCCGAGCTGAGAGCGCTGTCCGACAACTAAGCGTAAGCCTTCGCCGGCATCTGGATGTAGCGGTCTGGTTCTTCGGTCTTGCACTGAATCGCAAAGAACCGCCGTTCGATTTCTTTTAGAACTGCAGCATCGTAGTAAACCATTCCACAGTTGAGACATACCTCAACAGGGGTGTTGGGAACCAGCAAGTACCTGCCTTTGTGACTGTAGAGATATTCGATTCTGCGTTCTTCATAGCGGTCACTGCCACAAAAATTACACCGCACTTTCCTCATTAGTTTCACCTCCTCGGGTCCAGGGGTCAATAAACTTCGGTGGGCGTGGAATGTAGACGGTGATGAGTGCTACTTTCTCCCCACGCCAACCACATACGGCGTGGATGGGCACATCTCCTGCAAATCCCACAACCAGGCAGCTTTCGCCACGGCCCGTGTCAGGGTACTGCTCAAGTATCTCTCCGTTCAGCAGGGCTTCCTCAACCTGAGCAAAAGTCAGCTCATCTGCCCGGCGCTCAATCTCTGCGTGTTGGGTATAGACGTACTGGCTGGCGCGAACTTTGACCTTAATCTCTTCGATGTCCATCCTTCAACCGATAATTTCGGATAACTTTCTCAGGGCTGCCCCTACACGCCTCGTAGGTGACGGTCACCTGATTCTTTCACCGCCGCCTCCAGGAGGGCGACCATCTCCTCCAATCCCGGCGGGGGATGCGGAGCCCGGGCCAGCAGATGGTAGCGCCTATCTACCTCCACGCTTTCGCCCGGTTCCCGCGCCTCCAGCGCCTGGCGCACGTTTTCCAGTGCTTCCGGCTCCTCCGCCAGCGCCCGCAGCCCGGCCAGCACCTCTGGCGTAACCTGATCCAGGCTCGTGATGGCAACAGATTGTATCGCGGCGTAAGCTCAGACGGCTGCCTGGGTATATTGCCCCGCGCCGACGGGGATGAGGGTCAGACGCAAAACCGCTTCGACGGCGTCGGCCAGGCGCTGGGCCTCGGGCGCCAGGCGGCTTTCGTGCCCGGCCGGACAGTAGAGTTGGCGCAACTGGCGCAGTTGCGCTCGACCGCCAGCCAGCTCTATGTCCACATAGCGGGAAAGCAGCACCTCACCACACACGGAGCAATGATTTTGTGGACGCGGCCCGACAGTCACCGTCACCGGCTCCATCTCGTCCAGGTA
>JBBIJG010000007.1:0-550 GCA_037446095.1 Caldilineae bacterium | reverse complement strand
GAACCTGGCCTCCTGGGCTCTTGTCATTTCTGGTATACTACTGGTCATAGTCATCTCACCCTTTCATCGTCTCTTTCGCCGATAGTACCCTTTTTCCCGGTCAGTCATGTCCCGCACTGTGACGACGTAAAACACAGCATTATACTCTCTATCCAGGACGATGAACAAGTAACGCCCGCCAGAGGTCTGTCCGTAGACGTGGTAGCGCTGGCGACCACGACGCCGCTCAAACCAGGGATCGTCCCAGATAACGTCTTCGACCTCTTCAGGCTTCACCTGGTGAGTGGCCAGGTGTTCCACGTTGTCTTCATCCCAGATGACGTCTTCAACGTACACAGTCTTGTCCCGTTTATTCGTGATGCGTGGATTATAGCAGCGATTTGGTCAAAGGACAAAGATGGGATCGGTGGGGTCAGTTCACCCCTTCAGCCGCTTCAGCGCCGCCCTCGCCGCCCGGCGCACGCTCTTCGGCATTCCCGGCTCCTCCGCCAGCGCCCGCAGCCCGGCCAGCACTTCCGGCGTGGCCCGCCCCAGGGCCTCCGCCGCATCC
>JBBIJG010000006.1:0-18673 GCA_037446095.1 Caldilineae bacterium | reverse complement strand
GGCATCCTCCGGTATGAGTGTAGTGTCCTACCAAGGATACCCGATGCCTGCTTTTTACACAACTTTCAGTATACCACCCCTTTCCCTTGAACTGGCTCATATACAAACGATAATAGAATCCCCGCTGCGCCAGCAGCTCGTCGTGGGTGCCGCGCTCGATGATGCGACCGCTGTTGATGACCAGGATCTGGTCGGCCTCGCGGATGGTGCTCAGCCGGTGGGCGATGACCAGGCTGGTCCGTCCCTCCATCAGGCGCAGCATCGCCTCCTGGATGTGCTTTTCCGTGCGGGTGTCCACGCTGCTGGTCGCCTCGTCCAGGATGAGGATGCCCGGATCGGCCAGGATGGCGCGGGCGATGGCCAGCAACTGCCGCTGCCCCTGGCTCAGATTGCTGCCCCGCTCCGAAAGCACGGTCTGATAGCCCTGCGGCAGGCGACGGATGAACGGGTCAGCGTTGGCCAGTTTGGCCGCCGCAATGACCTCTTCGTCCGTGGCGTCGAGCCGCCCGTAGCGGATGTTTTCCAGCACCGTATCAGAGAACAGGAAAGTGTCCTGTAGCACGATGCCCAATTGGCGACGCAGGTCGGCTTTCCTCACCCGGCGGATGTCCTTGCCATCCACAGCGATCCGGCCACTATCAATGTCATAGAACCGGGTCAGCAGGTTGACGACGGTCGTCTTGCCCGCCCCCGTCGGGCCAACCAGGGCGATGGTCTGCCCCGGCTTGGCGTGAAAGGCGACCTGCTTGAGCACGGGCACGTCGGGCTCGTAGCCAAAGCAGACATCCTCGAAATCCACTTCGCCCCTGACCTGTTCCAGCGGCCAGGCCTCCGGCGCGTCGGCCGGCTCGGGTGTCTCGTCCAGGACCTCAAAGACGCGCTCGGCACCGGCGATGGCCCCTTGAATGTGCGCGTACAGTTGGGCAATCTCGTTCAACGGGCGCCCAAACTCCCGGGCGTAGCTGATAAAGCTGGCGATGTTGCCCACAGTGGCCAATCCCCGCAACGCCATCCAGCCACCGGCGCCGGCGATGAGGGCAAACCCCAGGTTGTGGACCAGGTTCATCATCGGCCCCACGAACCCGGCAAAGACCTCGGCTCTCGTCGCCACACGCTGCAACTTGCGGTTGGTGACCTCGAACGCGGCAATAGCTGCCTGCTCCTGCCCATAGGCCTTGACCACGCGCTGCCCGGTGATCGTCTCCTCGATGATGCCATTCAACTCACCCAACGTCGCCTGCTGTTCACGGAATCCCTGGCGCGTCTGCACCGCCACGGCGCTGTTCAAAAAAACCATCAAGGGGACCGTGATCAGGCTGACGAGGGCCAGTCGCCAGTTGATCAGGCCCATCACCACCATCACCCCGGCAACGCTCAAGACGCCGGAGATGAACTGAGTCACACCCATGTTCAACACGTTACTGATCATCTCTACGTCGTTCGACAGACGGCTCATCAACTCGCCGTGGGTGTGCCGGTCGAAGAATCGCAGGGACAGCGTTTGTAGCTTGGCAAAGAGATCGTTGCGAATGTCACGCACGGTGCGTTGGGCCACGCTGGCCATCACATAGAGCTGCAGCCAGGTGGCGAGCGACGAGGCTCCGTAAGCGCCGATCATCAGCAATGCCATGCGGGCCAGACCCGGCAAATCGCCTTTCAGGATGTACTTGTCTATAGCGATCCCCATCAAGTAGGGCCCCAGCAGGGCCAGGCCCGACGAAAGGGCAACCAACACAACGGTACCCATCAACAGCCATTTCTGACGCTTCAAGTACCCCCACAGGCGGCGCATCGTGCCTCGTACATCTTTGGCCCGGCCCATGCTGCCCATCATGTGCAGACCAGGTGGTCCGCCACGTCCAAGGCCAAATCCCGGTCGGAAGGGGATACCCCGTCTCATCGTGTCAACAGGTCGGCTTGTACTCATGCATCACCACCTCCAGACCTGAGACCTGACAGGTTTCGGAAACCTGTCAGGTCTCAGGTCTTAGACCTCCCAACTGAGATTCGTAGATCTCACGATAGATCGGGCTTGAGGCCAACAACTCGCTGTGGGTTCCCTCGGCGACGATCCGGCCGTTATCCAGTACCAGGATCTTGTCGGCGGTCAGCACCGTGCTGATACGCTGCGCGACCACGAACCTGGTACAGCCCTTCATGGCATCCTCCAGAGCCTCTTGAATCCTGGCCTCTGTTTCCACATCTACGGCGCTGGTGCTGTCATCGAGGATCAGCACGGCGGGCTGGATGAGCAGGGCGCGTGCAATGGCGATCCGCTGCTTCTGCCCGCCTGAGAGGTTGACACCACGCTGGCCCAGCATGGTGTCATATCCGTCTGGGAATTCGCTGATAAACTCATGGGCCTGGGCCACTTTGGCCGCGGCGATGACTTCTTCATCCGTGGCTTCGGGACGCCCGTAGCGGATGTTGTCACGGATCGTTCCGGAGAACAAGACCGACTCCTGCAGGGCGATGCCGATGTTGCGGCGCAGCACCTCTTGCTGGATGTCGCGCACATCTACCCCATCAATCGTCACCCGTCCCGCGGTCACATCGTAGAAGCGCGGGATCAGGTGGACCAGGCTGGACTTGCCCGACCCCGTCGCCCCCAGGATAGCCACCGTCTGACCCGGTTCGGCGACAAAGTTGATGTCCCTGAGCACCGGTTCATGATCCTCCCCGGCGTAGCTGAAAGTCACGCCTTCGAAGGCAACCCGCCCCCGTGGCGCAAAAGCGGTCAGGGCATCGGGCCTGTCTTCGATCGCGGACCCCGTTGCCAGCACTTCCTGGATGCGCTCGGCCGAAGCCTGGGCTCGCGCGGTCATCATGACCAACATGCTGACCATCATCAGCGACATAAGCGTGCGCATCAAATAGTTGACAAAGGCGATGACCTGCCCCAATTGCATCGTCCCGTGGGTCACCTGAAGGCCACCCAACCAGAGCGCACCGACGACGCCCAGGTTGACGGTCAGCATCATGAACGGCATGGCCACGGCGACGGCGCGCGCAGCGCGAATCGTCCATCCCATCAGGGCCTCGTTCGCTGCCTGGAAGCGCCGGATCTCGTGTTGGGCGCGCACAAAAGCCTTGACCACACGCACGCCGGCCAGGTTCTCCTGCATCACCGTGTTCAACCTATCGAGCTGACGCTGGACTTGCCCGAACAGAGAAGTCGCCTTGCCAATCACCCACATCAACATGCCCAGCACCCCCGGTATCAGGATGAGGAGCAGCAACGCCAGTCGTGGACTGGTGAGAATCGCCATCAACAGACTCCCCAAGAGCATAAACGGTGCTCTGACCATGATCCTCAACAGCATCGTCACCACCTGCTGCACCTGGGTGACGTCGTTGGTCAGGCGCGTGATCAACTGCCCCGTCTCCAGGTCGTCCAGGTTGCCAAAGGAGAACGACTGCACCTGGCCGAAGAGGGCGCGGCGCAGGTCGGCCCCAAAGCCCTGAGCGGCCAGTGTGGCGAACACCGTGCAGCCCAGGCCGCCCATCGCACCGACGAACGCCAGCCCCACCATCAACAATCCGGTGTGGATGACGATGGACATATCGAGTTGAGCGATCCCTTCGTCAACGATGCGCTGGATCAGCCGTGGCTGCATCAGGTCCATGGCGACTTCGAGGATCATGAGCAAGGGGGCCAGGGTGGCCCATTTCCAATAAGGTTTCAGGAACTTGGCCAGTTTGAGTGATGATTTCATCAAAATTACCCTTCCTGTTCCTGCATCAAATTATTGCGAATTCGAAGGAGAAACTGACTGAGCAGGGTCCGCTCCTCCTGGCTGAACCCGGCAAACGTTTGTTCCTCAAGCTGACGCAACGCTCCTTCTACCGCGTCTCGAATATTCCTCCCGGCGTCGGTCAGGTAAACCCGTGAAACGCGCTGGTCTTCCGCGTCGGGCCTGCGCTCTACGAACCCCGCCCGCTCCATCCGTTGGATCATTTTGGTGATGGTGGCCGGCTGAACGTGCAAATGTCCTGCCAGCTCGGAATGGGTGAGGCCCTCCTTTTCCCATAGGGCAAACAACAGAGGCGGCTGCCCACGGAACAGACCGAGCTCTTCCAGCAAGGTCCGGGCCCTGGAAAAATGGAGCTTGCAGACCTGGGCAAGCAGGAAATCGGGCGATTCTAACCCTCGTTTCTGAGCCATCTGGTGAGTCCTTTTAGTTAGCCGTCTAATAGTTAGACGGCTAAATTATACATCGCGAGGCCACCCTTGTCAAATCCATGTTCTCCGGGCTTGACCTATTCGCCGCGCCAACCCATATATCACCAGCCCGCCACGTTTTCATTCTGACCCCGACGGCGTAAGTCACCGCTAAGCCTGAAATCAAAAAAGCCCCCTGGGAACGAGCCAGAGGGCTTTTTCTGCGCTACAAGACGCTGCCTGAGATTGGCCTTCCATTCTTGACAACCAGATAGCTTGTGGTAAAATGCTGTTGGAGCCTACCAATGCAACGATGGAGCGTTCGCGACAGCCAGGGCCATGAAATTTACCTGACGGCAGAGCGATGGGAGCACATCCAGGATCGTCACCCGGAGCTAATCGGCCGCCTGGACGACGTGCTGGACGCCATTCGCCGTGGCCGACGCGAGCAAGATGCCATCTTACCCAACAAATACACCTACATCAACCGATGGGAAGACCTTTGGCCGGAATATAACTGCATCATCGTGAAAGTCCTTTTTCGCTTTGCCACAGCCGATGATGGCAGCACGGTGGAGAACAACTTTGTAGTGACTGCCTGGCCAGCTTACATGAGATCTCTGGAGTGATAAATGGAGACAATTGAGTACGATTACATTGAGGAGGCCGATATTCTCGAAATCTTCTTCGAACGAGGGGAGGCCACCGGTGCAGTGCCAGTGGCCGAGCACGTCACCTTGCGTTTTCGCCGCGAGGATGGCCGCCCTTTGAGTTTAATCCTGGAGAACTTTACCTACCTAGTACAAGCCATTGAGCCGGGACCGCGTAGCTTTCCCTTGATGCGAGAGGAATGGCCACCCGATCTGGAAGACAGCATTATCAAAATGCTCACTACACCGCCCGTTAACCAGTTCCTCAAAGTGTTGACTTATCAGGAAAGCCCCCAGGCAGAACGAGTTATCCCCATTGCCTATGTCACCACCCCGCAGCGTTTCGAGGACATTCTAGTCCCGGCGGCATGAGGTACTGCAAGCTGGAAATAAATCTGTTGAGGGTGCTCTATGCGCTTCAGTAAGGCAAAGGAATCCTTGCAGGCAGCCGAAGCCTGTTTCGAATTGGGATTGCATAACTCGGTCGCCAACCGAGCCTATTATGCCATGTTTCAAGCTATCGCTGTAGCTTTGAAAGAGGCTGGCTATGGGCGAGATGAGTGGAGCCACGAGGGATTGCAACACACGTTCAGTGTCAATCTCACTCGTCGCCGGAAGATCTATCCCCACAACTTCGCTGCTTACCTCTCGGATGGGTTGGCTCAGCGTAACATCGCCGACTATCGAGATGCGGACATCTCCGAAAAGCGGGCTGCCCGCATCCTGGATTGGGCTAGAGAGGTCATGGGAAGGGTGGAGGAGGTCATTGGGTATGTCAACGCTGGATAGTCATCTGGCCGACTTTTGTGCTTACATCAAGGAACTGTGTTCGGAGGCAAAGATCAGAGTCAGCCGGGACGTGTACGAGACGGAAGATGCGGGGGTTTTCGTGTATCCGCCCCTGGAGTGGGATGAAGACAGATGCCTGGATTTAGAGTTCAAGCTGGCCGAGCGCAGCGCAGACGTTCTGGACGAGTATGGCTACCATATCTTGGCCTATGTGCTCGAGCCGACGATGCAATTGCAGGAGGCACAGTATCAGCAAGAGGAGGCGGCCCAGATTCTGGCCGAGGCCGAGCGGCTAAAGCTGTTGACAGCAGCGTAGACCTCACGCGAGACATCGAAAAGCCCTCTGGGAACGAGCCAGAGGGCTTTCACGTTTTACTCTTCATTCCACCGCCACCACCTCCGGCTGGGCCACGCCAACCTGTTCCGGGTTGTAGTAGTCGTAGGCCGTGGAGGCAGGGGTTTTGACCCGCAGCGGGTATTTAGCCCGCAGGCTGTAATGGAAGCTGATGGGCTCCCCGTAGCTCAGGTTCGCCAGATAGACGATGATCTGGCGGCCGGTCAGGTCAAAGCGCTTGACGGTGGCCCCCGGATAATCCTCGCCCTTCTGCAAGTCCTGCTGTACCCGCGCGCTCAGGTCCTCGGCCTGCACCTCAAAGCCAGGCGGGATGCCCAGGTCCAGCACCACCATCTTGGCCGTGCCTTCCAGGTTCAGCCTGGCCGTCACATCCACTCGCACCGTGTCGTCCACCTGGAGGTCGGTGCGGTCGTAACGCACGTCAATGGTCATGGGCTCCTTCTCTGCAGGCGGCACCAGCTCCCAGGGCACGTAGTAGCGAGCCGTGACCTGGTACATCAGATTGCCCTTCCCCTCAACCTCGATGCGCACGGTGTTGTCGCCCTTGACCGCCTTGTCGGTAAAAGTCACCAACTGCACCACGTCAAAGTTCTCCGGGGTGATCTGGATGGGGTCGGCCTGCTCACCGTTCAGGCTGACCCGCACGGTGACATTCTCGGTTGGCTCGCCGGCCTTGGCCGACTCGATCAGCGCCTTCAGGCTCAGGATGGTGGCCTGGGTGGTCTGCCAGGTGCCAAAGCTGTCCTTGTTGCGCACCAGGTAGGTCAGGGCTTTGTTGGCCACGTCGGGATGGGCGTCGCCTTTGAGCAGGGCGTAGGCGGCCATGGCCGTGGTCTCGATGCGGCCCATCTCGCTCTTGGCTCCCATGAAAGACTCGACTCCGCTCTCCCAGTAGGCCGCGCCGTCGTCTTCTATGGCCTGGCCCGCCAGGTCGTCCAGCACCTTCTTGGTAAAGCTGTCGTTAGGATCCCAGGCGACCAGGGCGTTGGCTACCAGAGCCAGCACGTAGCCGGTCTTGACCTCGGGGTAGTGTTCCTTTAAATAGGTGATGCCTTTGGCCACGGCTGCTTCGTCGGCCACGTCGGATTCGGCCAGGGCCCAGGTGACGTAGGCGGTGGTGGCCAACTGCTGCCCGGCCACGCGGTAATCCTCACTGCTCCACGAGCCGTCGGCGGCCTGCTGCGACACCAGCCAGCGGGCGGTGCGCTCGATCATGGCCTCGTCTACCGGGTAGACCCTGGCCATGTCGCTGATCTCCATCAGGCCGTAGGCGCTGAGGAACAGGATGGCCGGTGGGTCACCGTACAGGGAAAAACCGCCGCCGTCCACCTCAAAGACCACCAACCGCTGGTAGCCCAGGTTGATGTACTCTTCGGCCTTCATCTCCAATTCGGGGGTGCTCTGCTTCGTGCTCTTCAGGTAATCCAGCACCAGGACATTCGGGTACGTCAACGACGTAGTCTGTTCAAATCAGCCGTGGGGCAGGCGTAGCAGCTTTTCCAGCCCCTCCACGACCTGGCTCAGCACCCCAGGGTAGATCTTGCAGGTGATGTTGGCCGTGCCGTTGATGGCCTCCGCCGGGATGGTGACCGTCTTCTCCACCGGCCCTTCCAGACGATCGCTGCAGGTGGCCTCCAGTTGCTTGCCGTCGGGATAGACGGTGATGGAGCGGCGGATGGCGTCGCTCATGCGCTCGCCCAGGGCGGTCATGGTCAGGCTGTGGGTGCCGAACCGGACCACACGGATGCGGAAGTAGACCACCTCCACGTCGTCCGATTCGATGAACAACTCCTTCTCGGCTTCGTCCAGCAGCTCGAACCAGTCCTCCTGGGTCAGGGTCAGCTTGACGGTCTGAGCCTGCGGCAGGTAGTTGTAGACGGCGATGGGCACCGAGACCTCGTCGCCCTGGGTGAAGTAGACCGGCAGGTCAATGTCCACGAAAAAGTCCTGGAAGACCCGGATGCCGGCCGTGGCCGAGCCGAGCTGGCCCTGCTGGGCCGAAGCCAGGGCCGTCAACCGCCAGGTGGTGATGGAATCGGCCAGCGGTATTTCCAGGGTCAGGTGGCCGTTTTCGTCGGTGACCGCCTGTGGGTTCCAGTAGAGGGCTTCGGGGAACCACTGGCGCAGGCGGGGCATCTCCGGTTGCTCGGCTCCGGCACCGGCCTTCTTCTCTTGAGCGGCCTCCTCGGCCAGCGCCGCCGTGGGCATGGGTGCTGGTGTAACTGCGGCCATTTGTACTACGGGGGGAGCGCTAAGGCCGTATCGCCGTACCCCGGCATCAAATGCGGCGCCGGGCGCGCCTAGCATCATCGGGCCGCCGGCCGCCAACAGGGCCACCGGGAAGAGGATGAGGAAAAAAGTGAAACCGGCCGCCAGAAAGGCAGCCACCGCCATGCCCACCCGCCGGATTCCAAATCCGGCGGGAGCAGAAGGGGACCCGGCGGGAGTAAAGAGGAACCCCACGCCGCGCACCACAAAGGAGGCCGAGATCAGCAGGTAGGCGATCAGGAAGGCGATGATCCACCCCTCGTCGGGTTCTTGGCCGCCCCGAATCAAGGCATAGATCAGCAGAGGCAGCAGGACGACATAGGCCAACAGCAGGAGCAGCTTCCAGCCCAGAGGCCGGTCAGGCTGGCGCACAGCATGGATGGCCAGCATGATCAATCCCACCAGTCCAGACAGCAGGGCCACCGGTATCACGCAGAGCAGCCCCTCGCCCACCTGATCCAGCAGGTAGCCTAGCCTGTCCAGGGGGCCGGAGCCATACCATCCAGGGACGGGGATGATAGTCAAGAAGCAGACCAAGGCCATAAGGAGCAGCAGGCTGATCATCAGGCTGAGGCCGATCACTCTGCCCTCGCGGATGGAGAGGAGGGTCAGCGCGACCATGCCCAGGGGGAGCAGCAGGGTGAAGGGGAAGATGACTTTGGCCACACCCTTGAAATAGCTTTGCTGCTGTTCCTGGATGCGCTGCGCTTTCTCGTCGTGGGAGTTGCCGCTCAGGGTAAAGCTCCGCTCGGCGGCCAGGGCCAGCGCTGCTTTGGCAGAAGTATCCTTGGCCTCCCGGAGCGCAGGTTCCGCTGTTGGAACCTGCATCACCTGCCCCCAGGTGAAACCTTTGATCTGGTACTTGGGCTGCTGCAGCTCTTTTTCCAGCAGGAAGTAGATTTTGGCAAAGCCGGGGTCCTGCTCGGCCAGGGCGAAAAGGGCTTCGTCCACCACGCTGACCCCGATGGCTGCTGGCATGGGACGCCCACCCGCATCTCTGACCTGGAAGGAGATGGCTGCCGTGCCGCCGGGCAGATAGGTGTCTTGGTCACTGGTAATGGCCAGCGAGAGGTCGTTGGCCACATCCACCACCACCAGCCGGGTGTCGCGGGCGATGTGGCCTGTGCGCAGGATCTTGTAGGCGTGCAGTTCCAGGGTGCCGAACATGTCAGCCGTCAGGTCCACGTCGGCCTCCGCCCGCCCCTTCTCGATGTCCAGGGAACGGGTGGAGATGGTCTGCCCCTCGCGCACGATGTCCAGATAAACACTGCCCACCGGAGCCGAAGTAAACACTTCCAGGTGCATGGTCTCGCCCACCCGGTATGAGACCCGTTCGGGCCGCAACAGGATGTACTCGTTCTCCCAGCGCCCTTCCAAGGAGCGCTCCACGGTGGCCGTGTGGCCCATCTCGTCGCGGGCGGTGATAACAAAGTACATAGAGGGTCGGTTGGGGGTGAAGCGCAGTTCGCCCAGGCCGTACTCGCCGGTGGTCAGGTGAAAGGTCTGGCCCTCGGCGTCCACCGTCACCTCACATTGGGCGGGCGCGCCGTCGGGGTAGACGGTGGCGATGTAGACGATGTTCTCCACACCGGGCTTGAGCTCCCCACTTTCGGGTACAGCCTCGATGATGATGCTCTCCTGGGCCACCGGCAGGCTGAGGGCGGTACGCTCGATGTGCTCGGCCTGGTCCTGGACGGCGACCTCCATGATGAATTGGGAGATGCCGCCCTCCAGCCCACTGGCCACAAAGTAGTCGGGCAGGGTGAACTCGAACTCGAAGACGCCTTCCTCGTCGGTTTTGCCCTGGATGTTGATGGCCTGCTGGCGCTCGATGTCGAAAGTGTAGCCCTCGATGGTCACCTGGCCCTCTTCCACCGGCTTGCCGAAGAAGTAATAGGCGTTGAGCTTGCCGCTCACCCGGTCACCGGGGCGGTAAAAGCTCTTGTCCGTTTCGATGTCAATTTTGAATTTGGGCAAGACGTAGTGCTGGACAGTGACCGTCCGCTCCGAGATCGTCTTCCCTAGCTCGGCGCTGATCTTGTAGCGGCCGGTGTTGACCTCGTCGGCCAGCACGAAATCCACGGCCGCGATGCCGTATTGGGAGGTGGTCACCTTCTTGCGGAAGACCTTGTTGCCCTTGCCATCGGCCACGACGAACTCGACGGGTTGGTCCCCGGCCGGGTGCAGGTCGAAGGCTCCCAGGGCCAGGGCGCGGAGGTGGATGGTCTGGCCGGGCTGGTAGAGGGGCTTGTCGGTGGTCAGCAGCAACTTGTAGTCGCGCCTGACGGTGACTGGCCGCTCCAGTTCATCCTGGCCCAGGTCCGAGCGGGTCTCGATGATCAGGCTCTGGGCCGGGTCGTCGGTCTCGGGCACCTGGAAGCTGACGTCGGCGGTGCCGTGCTCGTCGGTGGTGCCCTCGAACAGGACGACCGCCTGGCCGCCGCTCTGGGGGCGCATGGAGACTTTCAGTGCGGCCCCGGCCACCGGTGAGGCGTCGCGCACATTGCGCACGGCCACTCGCAGGGCGGCCTGGCTGCCGGGCACAAAGCGGCTCTGGCCCAGGACCACCGTCTCCTGGTCGCTGATGAACTGGGGCAGCGCCGAGACGTAAACCGTCAGGCTGCAGAGCAGCACCAGCACCAGGACAACTACAGCTATAATGGCTAGGGTTATTCTCTTGTGTTTGGACATGGGTTACTCCTTGAGTGAATCAGCAACTGGGTCGCCGTTTGTGGGTTTCACTTTGTAGACGTTGGGAGAGGAGAAATGGTTCCCGTATTCACGTGAATAATACCGCCGAGGGGGGAAGAGTAACCACTCAGCCGCTCCCGCCGGATTTGTAATCCGGCGGGTCATCGGGGCAGAATTTGGATGGATTGGGGCACTTTGGGCTTGGATTACAAATCCAAGCCAAGTAGGCTGAGCAGAGCTGTTCGAGGTTGTTAAGGTTCGAGTCCAGTATACAAGTTACGGGGAGGGGGAACTAAAGTAGCCCCAATCTCTGAGCCAATTTGTAGATTTCTCTGTCGTTGCGTGGTCCCACCAGTTTTTGTCAAAAGCGTTTTACTTCTGCTTGCCTTTTTATGCAGCATATAGTACAATCACAGTTGAGGTGCAAAAATGACTAAACTCATTATCCGCTGGTTTATCAACTTTGCAGCGCTGTTCGCCGCCGCCTGGCTGGTGCCTGGCATCACTGTGGATGGTGCCGGGGGCTGGACGGTGTACGCGATCATGGCCATCATCCTGGGCCTGGTGAACGCCATCCTGCGTCCCCTGCTCAAACTGCTCACCTGCCCGCTGATCATCTTGACTCTGGGCCTGTTCACCCTGGTGATCAATGCCTTCACGCTGTGGCTCTCCTCGTGGATTGCCGTCAACTGGTTCCACGTAGGCTTCTACGTGGACGGGTTCTGGGCCGCCTTTTGGGGAGGGCTGGTGGTCAGCATCGTCAGCCTGATCCTCTCGGCTGCCCTGATGGACAAGGACGCAAAAAGACGGAGGCCCAGAGAGGTCAGACGCTGATTGTTCCCGTTACGGGCAAAGCTAGAGCCCAAAAGAGAAGCCGCCCCGTGATCAGGGCAACTCTTTGGTGCGAGGCGAAACGACAAAGGCTCTCCTGTAGAGGAGAGCTCTTTTTGTGCTGGTGACTCTTGGATGGCAATAGAAGCTTACTGGAGTTGTGCAACGCTCCTGGCAAAAGCTAGGACCTTTTCCCAAAGGCTTCGGATGTCTTTGTCAAGCGTCTCATAAGGAGCAATTGGCTCGAAATCGTGCTGGAGATGGTCGGGCAAGCCGCCTCTGAGGTGAATGTCTTGATTGGTATGGACGTTGGTGTCCTTCTCAATCGGACAGAACCTAGGGGTTTTAGAAACCCTTAGGGTCTCATGTGCTCAGCCTCTACCTCACCTTTGATGTATTTCTCCGGGTCCTTGTCAAAAGCGACCTTGCAGCCTTTGGCACAAAAGTAGTAGGTTTTGCCTTTGTACTCCGAGGTCGCCGCAGCCGTCTTGGGATCGATCATCATCCCACAAACCAGGTCCTTTACCTTTTCCATAGTTTCACACTCCTTGTCTCAATTCTATCAAAGGTTATGAAGCGGTGCGTCTCAACTTCTACTAGACGGCTACCGCTTTTCCAACGAGTTCATGCTCACCCCCGGCCTCTCCGAAGCGGTGATTATCGGTGCGGCCACGCTGCAAAAATGGCGCCTGAAGCTGGACTTTGAGGCCGACGAAGTAGACCTCAGGCCTGACAGGTTTTGCAAAACCTGTCAGGTCTGAGAGAGTTTGATCGCGCTGACGACACCGGACAGGTCGCGCGGCGCATCTCGTCTTCTATCGCCGCCATGGCCATACCGTGTCCCTCTAGCAGCGTCCGGCTGCCCACTAACACGTTCTTTCCACAAGGAATGGCGTAGAGCGTTGCGTCTGTGACAGCGTCCACAGCAGCCAGATTGGGTCCACCGTCGAGGGCAGGGACCAGGTTGAAGGGTTTGCCGGGTCCGAGATAGGCCAACACCTGCTCGCGGCCTTCGGGTGATAGCCTATAGTAACAGGTTGTACTATCAGCTCAGCTCATCAGGTTCTCGAACTCGTCCTCGTGCTCGATCTCCTCTCCGAGGATGTGGACGATGAGCTCATAGGTGATGGGGTCCTTGCCCGCCGTCTTCTTGGCCAGCTTGTTGTACACCTCAATGGCACCCCGCTCGGCTTCGATCACTGTCTTGATCATGCCTTCAAAGTCCGTGGCATCCGCTGGCGGTGTGGGGTAGCCTTCATTGCTCGCCTCTACCAGCTTGGATGGATCTGCCAGTGGTTCACCGCCAAGTTGGGTGATGCGTGTGGCCAATTCTTCTTGGTGCTCCAATTCCTCGGCTGCGGTTTCCTGGAGCAGTTCTGCCAGGTGCTTGGCCGCAGGCCGCCCCTTGACCACTTGCGCCATGTGCGTGTACGAGTAGACAGCCAGCCACTCGTCGGCGTAAGCGCGATTCAGGTCCGCGACAAGCTCCTGAACGTCCAGTTCCACAATCTCTGTGCCTTTTGTACCCATTTTGTTCTCCTTTCTTTCCACTTTATTTTCTCTTGTGCTACAATATCTATTTAGAGCCATTTAATCTCAGAAGATAATCATTATCTATATAAGGCCAAGAAAGAGGGCGCTAACGTCCAGTACTGCCATCACAACTGTTGCACCCACTATTGCAGCCCAGATGGCGCAATGGTGGTAAAAGCTACCCTTTTTCCTGACACTGAGGGCAGATGCCGAAGAAATCGAGCCGATGGCTCGTGATCTGGTAGCCTGTGCTTTGGGCCACCTCCTGGCGCAGTTCGCTCAAGGTGGCAACTTCGGGGTCCACGATGCTTCTGCATTTGATGCAAATCAGATGAGGATGAGGGTAGGGCTTATTACCGTCGTAGCGGTTGCAGTCATCGCTGAAACCAAGTTCCAATACCTCACCCATCTCCTTAAGCACTGTCACCGTCTTGTAGATGGTGGCCAGCCTGGTCATGGGGAAATCCGCTTTCACGCGCGCGTAGATTTGCTCCACGCTGGGATGCTCCTCGCTGGCAGCCAGGACCTTGAGCACGGCCATCCGCTGCGGGGTGAGGCGGCGTTCTCGCTCCTTCAATCTGGCGATCATTTCATCCAGCCGGGCCTGGGGATCGGCCATAAGTATCTCCTTAAAACAGCAAATTCTCCCGACAATCTTTTCCACAGAATCGCAGGCTTGTTCGCCAGAGCTAACGATTATCTAATAAGAATGATACTACAATAAATATCAATTGTCAAATCACAGCGGCCCCCTGGTTTGACATCAGGGACATTTTGGTGTATAATTTTCTATAGAAAATAATTGTCTGTTAAAGAGCTCACCATTCGAGCTGAAGTTGTGACGACATGGAGGCCCTATTCACCCAGTTTTTCGGCAACAACCGCATCCTGATGGGCATCGTCGGCACTCTTCTGACAGGCTTGTTCACCGGTCTGGGCGCTCTCCCGATTTTGTTCACCAGGAATGTGACCGAGCGCGTTCTGGACGTCATGCTGGGGTTCTCGGCGGGCGTCATGCTGGCCGCTACGGCCTTTAGCCTGATTGTGCCAGGCATCGAGATCGGCGACGAGATGTTCGGCCAAGGGGCAGGTATTTACGTCGTGGTGGGCGGCATTTTTCTGGGCGCTCTCTTCCTGGCGGTGCTGGACCATAGCCTGCCGCACATGCACCCTGTCCTTGGTGAGGAAGGCCCCAAATCCACGCTGCGCCGGGTATGGCTGCTGATCATCGCCATCACGCTGCACAACTTTCCCGAAGGGCTGGCCGTGGGCGTGGGTTTTGGCGCCGAGCGAGTGAGTGAGGCCATCGCCTTGATGATAGCCATTGGCTTGCAGAACATGCCCGAGGGGCTGGCCGTCGCGCTGCCGCTCATCCGCGAAAAGTGGCCTCGCAGCAAAGCCCTGGCCTACGCTTTCGGCTCGGGCCTGGCAGAGCCCATCGCCGGCATCCTGGGCGTGTTGGCGGTGACGTTGATGAAACCTTTGCTCCCCTGGGGCCTGGCCTTTGCCGCCGGAGCCATGATTTACGTCGTCAGCGACGAGATCATCCCCGAAACACATAGCCGTGGTTACGAGCTCGAAGGCACCTGGGGCGTCATCATCGGTTTCATTATCATGATGTTCCTGGATAATGTTTTTGGTTAGGAGAAGAAATCTGATGTCCAATCGTCTGCTCAACGAGACCAGCCCCTACCTGCTCCAGCACGCCGACAACCCGGTGGACTGGTATCCCTGGGGCGAGGAGGCGCTGGCCAAAGCCAAGGCCGAAGACAAGCCCATCTTTCTCAGCATTGGCTACTCGGCCTGCCACTGGTGCCATGTGATGGCCCACGAATCCTTCGCGGACGAGGAGGTGGCGGCCATCCTGAACGAGCACTTTGTCAGCATCAAGGTGGACCGCGAGGAGCGGCCCGACCTGGACCACATCTACATGAGCGCCGTGCAGGCCATGACCGGCAGCGGTGGCTGGCCTATGTCGGTGTTCCTCACGCCTGAGGGCGAGCCCTTTTACGGCGGTACCTACTTCCCACCGACGCCCCGCTATGGGATGCCCTCGTTCAGGCAGGTGTTGACCGCCGTGGCCAACGGCTGGCAGAACCGACGCCGGGAGCTTGTCGCCAGCGGCCAGCGCCTAGTGGAGGCCCTCAAGCAGCAAAGCGCTATCAGTGAAGGCGTGAAACGTGAAGGCGTGAAGCGTGAGACGTTGGGAGCTGCTTTCGAGAACCTGTGGCGAGGGTTTGACCGGGTCCGCGGCGGCTGGGGCAGCGCACCCAAGTTCCCTCAGCCGATGGCCCTCGAGTTCCTGCTGCGCCACCACCACGTCACGAACGACCCCCTGGCGCTGAAGATGGCGTCCCAGACCCTGGAGGCAATGGCTCGTGGTGGGATGTACGATCAACTGGGGGGTGGATTCCACCGCTACTCCGTGGATGAGCACTGGCTGGTGCCTCATTTTGAAAAAATGCTCTACGACAATGCCCAGTTGGCTCGCGTCTACCTCCATGCCTGGCAGGTGACCGGCGAGCCGTTCTACCGTGCCATCGCCGAAGAGACCCTCGACTACGTGATGCGAGAGATGACCGACTCCGCTGGCGGTTTTTACTCCACTCAGGATGCCGACAGCGAAGGCGAGGAAGGCAAGTTCTTCCTCTGGACCTCGGCTGAAATCCGTGAGCTTCTGGGTGCGGAAGCAGAGGCGTTCATGGCTGCCTACGGCGTCACCGAGGCGGGCAATTTTGAAGGCAGAAACATCCTGCATTTCGTGTGGCATTTGGGCCAGCGTTCAGAGCTGGCCCAGGCGCGGCGCAGACTGTTTGCCGCTCGCGAGCAGCGGGTGCATCCGGGGCGCGACGAAAAGGTCCTGACCTCCTGGAACGGCCTGATGCTGGCTGCCTTTGCCGAGGCCGCGCGGGCCCTCGGCCGGGATGACTACTGGCAGGTCGCCAGGCGTAACGCCGACTTCTTGCTGCGCGAGCTCAGGACGGACGACGGACGTCTGTGGCACGCCTGGAAGAATCCGGCGGGAGGTTACCTCAACGGCTACCTGGAAGACTACACCCACCTCATCGAAGGGCTGCTGGAGCTGTATCAGACCACCTTTGAGCCGCGCTGGTACCAGGCTGCCCATGAGCTGGCCGAGGTGATGATCGCCCGCTTCAGCGCCCCCGATGGCGGCTTCTTCGACACCAGCGACGACCACGAGAGGCTGATCACCCGCCCTAGAGAACTGCAGGACAATGCCGTCCCCTCCGGCAACGCCATGGCCGCCTTTGTGTTGTTACGCCTGGCAGGACTGGCCGTCGAGCCGCACTACGCCGAGTTGGCCCATCGCAGCCTGGAGCCGATGCAGCCGCTGCTGGCACGCTACCCGCTGGGTTTCGCCCAATGGCTGATTGCGCTGGACTACGTCCTCTCACATCCTCGTGAGGTTGCCATCATCGGCCACCCTGAGGCACCCGAGACCCGCGCCCTGTTGGATGCCTGCACCACAGGCTACCGTCCCCATCAGATCGTGGCCTTGGGTGATCCCGCTGAAGCGCCCGCCGTTCCCCTGTTCCAAGATCGCGACCAGATCGAGGAGCAGGCCACCGCCTATGTCTGTGTTGACTTAACCTGCCGCCCTCCGGTCACCGACCCGGAGGCGCTACAGGTATTACTCCAGGTAGATCACAGATCGCTCCGGCCAGATTGGTAACCCAGCGGCCAGGCGGCGGATTTGTAATCCGCCGTGAGCAAAAATCGAGAAAATCGCCAGCGTGTTCCATAAAAGATCCTCGCAGGAAGGGAGGTCTCTATGGACGTAAAAGAAGCCATACAAACAAGGAGGGCCTACCGCTCATTAGAGCCCGTGGAAATCACCGAGGAACTCGTCAGAGACCTGGCCGAGTGCGCCCAATTGACCTGCTCCTGCTTCAATAACCAGCCCTGGAGGTTCGTCTTTGCCTACGACCCTGAGGTGTTAAAGCAATTGCACGGGGCCATGTCCAAAGGCAATGCCTGGGTCCAGACCGCTTCCCTGATCATCGCCGTATTCAGCCAGAAAGAGTTGGACTGTCTCATCAAGGAGAGAGAATACTACCTGTTTGATACGGGCATGGCCACGGCCTTTATCATCCTGCGGGCGACCGAGTTGGGGCTGGTGGCCCATCCCATAGCCGGGTTCAACGAGGGGGCGGTCAAGGAAATCCTGGGCATCCCCGAGGAGATGAGGCTGATCACCCTGGTGATCGTCGGCAAGCATTCGGAGACCATCAGCCCTCTCCTTTCGGAAGAACAGGTCGAGAGGGAGAAGAAGCGACCGGAGCGGCGGCCGCTGGAGCAATTCGCTTATATGAATCGCTTTACCCCTATGAGCGTATCGCACTAGGGAAAGATTCTCAAGGGCGGAGTAGAGGCTTCAGCCGGAATTGCCCCGCCTCAAGACTCGACTCCATGTCCATAATCACCGAATTGAAGTGAGAGAAATGGCCGTCTTTTGCTCGCCGAAGCCCTCCTGACCGAGGCGGAAGAGGGCTCGGTGAGAACACCTTCGCTCATCGGGAGAGAATAAAGATGATGATACTGCCTGAAGCGGACCGGTTCATGGTCACCGTCGAGGTCGTGCCGCCGGCCGGCCCCGACGCCGAACCGGTCCTGGCCAGACTGGAGGCGCTGGCTCCCCTCTCCTTCGACGGCTTCAGCGTGGCCACCAACCCGGTGGCCAGGCCGCGTATGAGCGCGCTAGCTCTCTGTGCTCTCATCCAGCAGCGGACGGGGCGGCCGGCCATCCTGCACTGCACCACCCGCGACCACAACCGCCTGAGCATCCAGAGCCTGCTGTGGGGGGCGCGGGCTCTGGGCATCGAGACGGTGCTGGTCGCCACTGGCGACTTTGTGGCCCTGGGTGATCGGGCGCGGACGACCACCGTGCGCGACGTGGACGTTTTCGCCCTGGTGCGCCTGGCGCGGGAGGCCGGGCTGCACACTGGCGTGGTGCTGGACCCCCACCCCGAGTCCAACGGGCTGGAGCAGGCGGTGCGTCGTCTGGAGCGCAAAGCCGAGGCCGGAGCCCAGTTCGTCGTCACCCAGCCGGTCTACGACGAGGCCAACGCCAGGACGTTGGCTGAGGCCACCCGCCACGTGGGCCTTCCCGTCCTCCTGGGTATCCTGCCCTTGCGCACGGCCCGCCACGCCGAGTTTCTGCATCACAAGGTGGCCGGTATCGCCGTGCCGGAAACCGTGCGGGAGCGGATGAGCCGCGCCCGTGACCCTGTGGCCGAGGGTGTGGCCAACGCCCGCCAGATGCTGGCCGTGGCCCGGCAGCATTTCGCCGGGGCCTGTCTCATGCCACCTTTCGACCATTACGAGGTGCTGTTTGACATAATGAATGCGCCATATTGACAGGGCAAAAGTTAT
>JBBIJG010000005.1:9793-20031 GCA_037446095.1 Caldilineae bacterium | reverse complement strand
ATCTGCGGAGACCTCCCAGCTTGTGCAGGCGTTGGGCTGCGGCTCATAGAACTCATCGGGGCGCACGCAGGAGTCGGACCAGGCGAAAACATCGCCCACGTTCTCGTCGTAGACGCTGGCATCCCAGGTCAGCCAGGTTAGCTCCGTTTCCGCATAACGCATCACCTGCTTCTCCAGGGGGGCGGCGTCGGGAGGGAGCTCCACGCCGGCCCGGTTAACGACCTTGGCCGCCACCGGAGTCGGTGCCGCTTCGGTTGGCTTTTCGGGCACCGGGGTTGGTGCGGCCTCCGTCGGCTTTTCGGGCACCGGGGTAGGCGTGGCTGCCGGGGTCGCCGGCCCGCAGCCTGCCAGAATCATGCTGACGATGGTGGAAAAGACTACCACCCACATCAAGGGTGTTGCGACTTTGCCTTTCATGTTTTCTCCTCCTGAATAGTGTTCGCATTACGTCTCAGTGGGAATCTGAACTACCGTCAGGGTTCCCCAGCCCCTGGTAGTCTATCATTACCTTGCCCAGGCCACGTGCAAATGAGTGGACGCTGCTCGCCATTACTGCGTGGCTCACTCACAAGGTGCGCCATTCCGGCTTCTAATTGGCGGGGAAGTTGATCCCTCCTTTCTGCTTTGAAAATGGCCCAGGTTCGGGAGTTCTCATCTTTCGGTTACTTCCCCTTGATCATCTGAGGGTCTAAAGCATCCCGCAGGCCATCACCCATCAGGGTAAAGGCCAGCATTGTGATGGCGATCATTATGGCGGGGAAAAATGCCAGATGCCAGTAATACGTCATGTTGGTGATGCCGTCCCGGCCAATCATCTGGCCCCAACTGGGCATAGGCGGATTGATGCCCACGCCGAGGAAACTCAAGGAGGCCTCGGTAAAAATCGCTGTGGGGATGCCCAGGGTGAGTGAGACGATAATAGGGGCCAGGGCGTTGGGCAGCAGATGAAAACGGATGATACGCCAGGTGCTGGCTCCGATCATGCGCGACGCCTCTATAAACTCTTTCTCGCGCAACGCCAGGAACTGGGCGCGGGTCAACCGACAGATCGTGATCCAACTGGTCATGCCAATGGCCATCATCACGTTCCAGAACCCGGCACCCAGGCGGGCCATAATGAGATAGGCAAAGAGAAGGGTGGGGATAGCCGACATGATGTCCACCAGGCGCATGACGGCGAAATCAACGCGGCCACCCTTCCACCCGGCTATACCTCCCAACGGGATGCCGATGACAAAGGCGATCAGTTCGGCCAGGATGCCTACCGTCAGAGAAATGCGCGTGCCGTAGACAATGCGGCTGAACAAATCGCGCCCGTTAAGGTCGGTGCCCATCCAGTACTTGGTGCTGGGAAAGGCGCCGGCGGGACCAAAGAAGATTTTCTCATAAGTCGTCCGTGCAATAAGGGGTTTGGGTTCGCGGCCCAGGAACAGAGCAATAAACCAGTCGTCGGCAAAGACGGCAAGAGTCGTCAGGCCTACAACGAGGACAAGACCCACGACGGCCAGTTTGTTTTCAACAAAGCGACGAGCTGCATCCCGGTAGAGCCCCCGTTCTTGGCGCAATGGGCTGAATCTGATGAACTCCAGGTTGGCGTTGGCTTGCTTTTTGGTCTGGACGTTTGCATTCATGGGCAGCGCCCTTGCCTTCTGACCCCTTTCCTTTTGGTTCCTTCCCGCTTTGGGAAAAGGCCGGAGGAAGGGATAAGATAGGGGAGGGACTATGTGTAACGAACCCGGGGATCGGCGAAAACGTAGAGGATGTCTGTAATCAGATAGGTGATGGCAATCAACACGGCCCACAGCATGGTCAGACCGATAATCATAGGATAGTCGCGGTTGATGGTGCTGGTGACCCAGAACTTGCCCAGCCCGGGTACCCGAAAGATAGCCTCAATGAAGATAGAGCCGGTAATGAGGTCGGGAACGAGCGGGCCAAAGACGGTCAGCATGGGAATCAGGGCGTTCTTCATCACGTGGCGAAGGACAACCATTCGCTCGGTCAAGCCTTTGGCCCGGGCGGTGCGGACATAGTCGGCATGGATGGCTTCGATTACACTGGCGCGCGTGAAACGGGCAATGGTGGCAATGGGGGCCAGGGCATAGGCCACGACGGGCATGATCCATTGTTTGGGCTCGTCCCAACCGCCCGTCGGCAGCCACTTGAGGGCCAGAGAAAAAATCAGGATGAAGAGGATACCCCAGACGAAGTGGGGGGTGACGAAACCCACGATAGACATCAGCGTCGCCAGGTAGTCTATCCAGGTGTTTTGCTTCAGGGCAGCAATGATGCCCAGGGGGATGCCGACGCTAAAAGCAAGGAGCAAAGCCATCACGCCCAGGTGCATGGTCGTCGGCCAGGTGCGGCGAATGAGGCCGATCACCGTCTCGTCAGGGTGTTCAAACGACTTGCCAAAATCCAGCTTCAATACTCCCGAGATCCAGATAAAGTACTGTTGCCAGAGCGGCTTGTCCAGGCCATAGCGCGCCTTAAGAGCTGCAATTTGCTCATCAGAGAAGGGCCGCTGACCGTACTTCCATGGCCCTCCTGGCACCTCATGCATGAGAATGAAGGTGATGATCGAAAGAACCAAGAGCACAGGAACGAGTCCTAACAGTCGCATCAGAATAAAACGGGTCATGGCTCCTCCGGCCCTGGCTAAGGACGTATCCTGTGGAACGATGATGGTTGGGAATAGACGGAGGTATTTTACACCATAATGTTCCCCTTGTCAACAAATTGGGGCTTACCCGTAAATCAAGCCCTCGCTCTACGTTTAACATTCAACGTTTTAACGTGGAGGGGTGAATCACAGGTTCCCCTGGCTCAGTTGTGAGGACTCGGTACCGTCCTCGTGATGTGGATAATGTTGTCAGGCCTGGGGAACGATGGTATAATAGACATGATGACATCACTCTCAACCTCGCCCCCTGGGGGAGCCGCAAAGAATCCTCATGCTAGCCTCTGCTTGGCGATTTATCTCCGACTGAGGAGCCCCAGTCCACTTCAGCGGGCTGGCTGCGGTTCATTGCCCTCGTTCTTTTAGCGGGGCCGAGCGGAGAGAGGCAAGGCAATTGCCGCAGATGCTCAAAACATGAAAAGGAGGAACTGCAGTGAGAGTCTTGGTTTTGGGCAGTGGTCTGATGGGGCCGGCGGCGGCGTTCAACGCCATGTTGGACCCCCAGGTTTCACGGGTGGCCCTGTGTGACATGAGTCAGCAGCAATTGGATGCCGCCCAGGCCAAGCTGAGAGACAGGGAAGGGGCTCAGAAACTCGACACTGTGCTGCTCGATTTGAGCGATCAGGCGACAACCACTCGGTTGATGGCTGACTTTGACGTCGTTGTTGCGGCCCTTCCCAGTGTGGCCATTCCTTTGGGGATTCGGGCGGCCACGGCTGCCCGGAAGCCGGTGGTGGACATGAGCTGGCCGCCTGAGTCAGAGGTGGCAGAGCTCAGGGAGCGAGTGGAGGCGGCGGGCACCCTGGTCATCCTGGGATGCGGTGTGGAGCCCGGCCTGACTGAGATCATGGCCCGCTACCTGGCCGAGAAGCTGGATCGGGTGGATGAACTCCACATCAAATGCGGCGGTATCCCAGAGAAGCCGACCCCACCCCTGGGCTACAAGATCGTCTTCGGCGGGCGGCAACTGCCGCTGCGGGAAGCCGACGCTCGCATCGCAGAAAATGGGCAAATCAAACCCGTGCCTCGTTACTCGGGCGTGGAACCCGTGTTTTTCCCTGGCGTGGGCGAGTGCGAGGCCTGGCACGAGGGCTTTATGCCCTGGCTATTGGACCTGGAAGCTTTAAAAGGCTTGAGGCTCGGCACCCAGAAGACGGTGCGCTGGCCCGGTTACGCCGCCAAGGTGACGGTGCTCAAAGAGCTGGGGCTGCTCAGCCTGAATCCGGTCGAGGTGGACGGCGTCCGGGTTGTGCCCAAAAAACTGCTCGACGCGGTGCTGTATCCCCGCGTCAGGCTCGAAGAAGGTGAGCGGGACATCACGCTCTTCCGTGTAGAGGCCATCGGCGAGAAAGACGGACTGCCGCGCCGGTACAAAATCGAGATGGTGGATCGCTATGATGAGGTGCTGGGCTTCACCTCTATGGCCCGCACCACCGCCTTCACCGCCGCCATCGTCGCCCGCATGGTCGCCCGTGGCGACCTCAAAGCCAGAGGCCTGATCACCCCGGAAAAAGTCATCACCGGTCCCTTGTTTGACAGACTGGTGAACGAACTGGCTGCCTTCAACATTCGATTCAACCTCACAACGGAAAAGGTGGAAGCTTTGGCCGGGTAGGCTCCATGAAGGGCCCTGGAAAGCTTAGGTTCCGTCTGAAGGCTTGTGGTCTACTGAGGTTGGTGTGAGGAGAGTCAGCATGAAAGTGGTGACTCCAGAGGAAATGCGGCGCATCGAAAAAGCGGCCGACGCCGGGGGCCTGTCCTTTGCCACAATGATGGAAAACGCCGGCCGGGCCGTAGCCGAGGCCTGTCAGCGTGACCGGCGGATAGGCCCGGGAAGCCGGCGGATTCTGGTGCTGGTTGGTCCAGGCAACAACGGTGGTGATGGGCTGGTGGCGGCCCGCCACCTCCACGATGCTGGCCATCAGGTCACATTATACCTTGTGAAACGGCGCGTGGAAGGTGACGACAATTACGCCCTCGCCCAGGAACGGGGCATGACCACTCTCAAAGCCGAGGATGACCCCCACCTGGAATCCCTGAAAGGGTTGCTCTCTGAGGCCGATGTGATAATTGATGCCCTCCTGGGGACCGGGGTCTCCAGGCCGGTAGAGGGCCTGGTGAAAGAGGTATTGGGAGTGGCCAAACAAGAAATCGAGCGAAGGAAGGGCGAAAAGGGAGGGAGAGAACGGCTGGTCTCTCCCTCCTCCCCCCCTCCTCCTTTCACGCCCTCCCCTTTCATCGTGGCCGTAGATATGCCGAGCGGGCTCAATGGCGATAACGGAGCCGTTGACCCGGTCACCATCTCCGCCGATCTGACGGTGACCTTTGGTTTTCCCAAGGTGGGCCAATTTCTTTTCCCTGGGGCGGAGTATCTGGGCGAACTCCTGGTGGCCGACATTGACATCCCCTCCTCGCTGGCCGATGAAGTGTCCCTTGAATTGGCCACCGCATCCCTGGTCAGCGCCTTGCTCCCCAAGCGGCCTCTGGGTGCCCATAAAGGCACCTTCGGCAAGCTGCTGGTGGTGGCTGGCTCCGTCAACTACACGGGAGCTGCCTACCTGGCCAGCGCTGCAGCCACACGAGTAGGCACCGGCCTGGTCACCCTGGCCCTGGCCGAGAACCTCCATCCCATCCTGGCCTCCAAACTCAGCGAGGTTACTTTCCTTCTGCTGCCCCACGATATGGGCGCTATCGTCTCGGAGGCCATAAAAGTCCTCAGCCAACGGGTTTCGGCTTACGACGCGCTCCTCCTGGGCCCCGGCCTGGGACGCGACGAGAAGACGGTCGAGTTTGTGCAACGGTTTCTGGCCGGGGAGTGGCACAGCAGGAGGCCCCGGGTGGGGTTCCTGGCCGCAGAAGAAGAGGAAAGGGAGAGAGAAATCCTGCCCCCCTCTGTCATTGATGCCGATGGTTTAAACGCCCTGGCGGAGAGACCCAACTGGTGGAAGTCTCTTGGGGGGCCCCATGTGCTCACCCCCCACCCTGGTGAGATGGCCAGACTGGTGGGCTGCAAAGTAGATGAAGTTGAGGCCAACAGGATAGGGGCTGCGCAGGAGATGGCCAGGCGGTGGAAGCAAGTCGTGACCCTCAAGGGGGCTTATACTGTTGTGGCCGCGCCCGAAGGGCAAACGGTCATTATCCCCTTCGCCAATCCAGGGCTGGCTACCGCTGGCAGCGGTGACGTACTGGCAGGCGCGATTGGGGGTTTCCTAGCCCAGGGGTTGTCGCCCTTTGCTGCGGCCGTGGCCGGGGCTTACATTCACGGCCTGGCAGGTAACCTGGTGCGGGAGGCAATAGGCGCAGCCGGCATGGTGGCCGGTGACCTTTTACCCATGCTCCCTCAAGCTATCGTCCGGCTCCGAGGAGGAGAGACGCCGGTTGAGCTTGTTCACTCCCAAGACCCTGGTTTGCCTCTCCGACGTCCGCCCTCTCTCCGCTCGGGGCGCAGCCGCTGAGGACGAGCTTCAGCGACGTTGATCCGGCGGTCATCGAGGATAGTGCCATTGAGTTGGCTGATGGCTACCTGGGCCTCCTCTTCCGTTGTCATTTCCAAGAAGCCGAACCCTTTTGACCGGCCGCTCATGTGGTCGGTGATGATGCTGACCGATTCAACTCCACCGACGCTGGCGAACAGAGCGCGCAGGGTCTCCTCCGTTGTCTCATAACTCATATTGCCGACGTACAATTTCTTGACCACGACACTGCCTCCTTTGTCAGGGGGATCAGCTCCCGGCAGGTCATGGACCTGCGGGAGCTGATTCGGTTGATAGGTGGATACAGGGAGGCCTACAGTACAATGACCTGAGCCGCCTGCAAGCCTTTAGGACCACGGGTTAAGGTGAATTCGACCCGCTGGCCCTCTTTGAGGTTACGGTAGCCCTCACCCTGAATGGCACTGTAATGGACAAAAACGTCATCGCCATCTTCGCGCGAGATGAAGCCGTAGCCTTTAGAGCCATTGAACCACTTTACTGTTCCGGTCACTCGTTCGCTCACGGGTAAACACTCCTTTCTGCTAGATTATAGGCCGGAAAGGGTTCACTGGCCGATACATACAAAAATCGCCTGGCACGACATAAGCCCAGGCGACGGAAACACCACTACCGGTTCATGAACTTACTTCGTCCTACGTTTCGTATTATCTCACACATTCAGCATATTGTCAAGCCGGGGTGCTTGGGCCTTTCGCAATCGAGTACCGCGCCCCGGCCGCTGCCAACTTTCAACCTGACATAACCGCCATTGAGGCTCTCCTCAGACGACAGCAGCCTCGACTGACTTTCCTATGCAATCCCAATAACCCCACAGGAGTCTATCTGGCGCGGGTCGCGGTGGAAGCCCTGGCGACAGCCTGGGGAGATGGGTTGCTTAGCGACTACTATGAGCTGCGTGGTTGGAATCCCAACGGCTCGCCCAGTGAGGAGAGGCTGGCTAAGTTAGGGTTGGCCTGAGTCACCTATCAACGGATACCCGCGAGCCCATTCTCATCTACGTCCATCTCCATCAGTTCTCCTGTGACGGTAAAGACGACCCGCTCGCAGATGTTGATCACCCGGTCAGCGGCGCGTTCCAGGTTGTGGGCCACCCACAGCAGATAGGTAGCTTGATCAATGTTGCGCGGGTCGGCCATGATGAAGGTGAGCAACTCCCGGTAGACCTGGTTGTAAAGGGCGTCTATTTCATCATCCTCGTCGGGGATGGCGCGGGCCAGGTCCACATCCCGTTGCACAAAGGCTTCCAATGCCCGGTGAAGCATGCCACGTGCCTTTTCAGCCATGCGAGGGATGTCTACGAGGGGCTTGAGCAAAGGCTTCTCTCCCATCATCAGATTGATCTTGGCAATGCCCTTGGCGTAATCCCCGATCCGTTCCAGTTCGGTAGTGATCTCCAGCACGGCGGCAAGGGTGCGCAGGTCAACAGCCATCGGCTGCTGAGTGGCGATGAGAGCCAGAGTGTCGTCTTCGATGGCAAAGCGCTTCTCATTCAATGTGCGATCCTGAGCAATGAGCCGCCGTGCTGCTTCCATATCTCGCCGTTTGAGGCTCTCCACTGACTCGGTGATGGCTTTCTCCACCATGCTGCCCAAAACCAACACCTCATCCTGGAGATGCTGCAGTTCCCGCTCAAAGGTTTCTCGTGGTCGCATAGAATCCTCCCTTCGCCGCTGCATCCTTCATCTCTTCCAGGTAATACAAAACCTCTTGACGGAGGCTATCCCGCACCTGGCGGAACACCTCCAGTCGCTCGGCCTCGCTGCCGCTGGCCGCCGCCGGGTCCGGGAATCCCATGTGCTTCACCTGTCCCGGCCCTAACCAGAGGGGACAGCTCTCAGCCGCATGATAGCATACGGTGATAACCAAGTCAAATTCGGCACCGCGGAACTCGTCTACCGATTTGGGGCGCTGGGCAGAAATGTCAATCCCCAACTCAGCCATGGCCTGCACGGCCAGGGGGTGCACATGCCTGGCCGGTTCTATGCCAGCCGAAAAGGCTTCCCAGCGGTCGCCCAAGAAGTGGTTAACCAGTCCCTCGGCCATCTGGCTGCGAGCGGAGTTGCTGGTGCACAGAAACAAAACCCTCTTCTTGTTCATCCAAACCTCCCTGTGATATAGTCCTCCGTGCGCTTGTCCTGGGGATTGGTGAAAATCTGCCGGGTCAGCCCATACTCGACCAGATACCCCGCCCGATCCTCATCCATGTTGAAAAAGGCGGTATAGTCCGAGACGCGCGCCGCCTGCTGCATGTTGTGGGTCACGACGATGATGGTATAGTTCTGGGCCAGTTGGCGCATCAAGTCTTCAATTTTGAGGGTGGCGATGGGGTCCAGGGCCGAGGCCGGCTCGTCCATCAGGATGATCTCCGGCCTGATGGCAATGGCGCGGGCGATACACAGGCGCTGTTGCTGCCCGCCGGAGAGGGAGAGACCGCTTTGCTGGAGCTTGTCTTTGACCTCGTCCCACAGGGCAGCTTCCCGCAGGGAACGTTCCACCAGTTCGTCCATGTTGCCCTGGAAGCCGTTGATACGCGCCCCCCAGGCCACGTTTTCGTAGATGCTTTTGGGAAACGGATTGGGTTTCTGGAAGACCATGCCCACGTGCCGCCGCACCTCGACAGGGTCCACTCCCTCGGCGTAGATGTTCTGTCCCTGGAACAGCACCACCCCCTCGGTGCGCGCCGTAGGGACCAACTCGTTCATGCGGTTGAAGGCACGCAGCAAGGTGCTCTTGCCACAGCCGGAGGGGCCAATGATGGCCGTCACCTTGCGGCGTTCAATCTTCAGATTCACATCCTTAATGGCCCGAAAATCACCGTAGTAGACATTAAGTTCGCGGGCCTCGATGGCATACTGGCCGTTGGCCGAAGGGTCAACGACCAGATCGGGCCGGACATTGGTTTCGGCGGTGGCGCGGAACATTTCACACTCTCCTGCTATAGCGGTTGCGTAGGAGCACCGCCGTAGCGTTCAGCGTCAGCAGCAAGGCCAACAAGACGATGATGGCCGCGGCAGCGATGTTGCGAAACTCATCCTGGGGACGCGAGGTCCACTGGTAGATCTGGATGGGCAACGTGGTGAACTTGGAAAAGGGGCCGTTGGGGTCCACCGTGATGAAAGTCGAAGCACCGACCACCACCAGGGGGGCCGTCTCGCCGATGGCGCGGGAGATGGCCAGGATCGTCCCGGTGAGGATGCCGGGCAGCGCGTTGGGCAAGACGTGGTGCCAGATGGTCTGCCACCGGGTTGCCCCCAGGGCGTAACTGGCCTGACGCAGGGAATGGGGCACGGCCCGGATGGCCTCCTGGCCGTTGATAATGATGAGCGGTAGAATGAGCAGGCCCAGGGTCAGCCCGGCCGACAGGATGGTGCGCCCGTTGGCCGTGGTGGGATCAACAAGGCCGAACAGTTTGCCACTGGACAGGGGCTCCAGGGCACGCACAAAGATGGCCAGGCCCAACATGCCATAGATAATCGAGGGCACCCCCGCCAGGTTGTTGATGTTGGTGCGGATGAGACGGTTGAACCAATTGTCGGTAGCATACTCCTCCAGGTAGATGGCCGCCCCCACCCCCAGGGGGAAGGCAAAAAGGATGGCGATGGCGATGGTCCACAGCGAGCCAAGGATGGCCGTGCGCACTCCCGCCTTTTCCGGCTCACTCGACTGCGGCGTGGTAACAAACCTGGCATTGATCCAGGAGACAAACTCGACTTTGGCCTTCGGGTATTTCTCTGCCGCTTCGGCCAAGACAGCCGATCGTCTAAAGAGTGAGTCGTACAGCGGCCAGGTGTGGACCACTTGCGGCTGGACCACCCGTTCGATGACCAGATTGTAGACGTCCTTCCGGCTCCGTTCGGCAAAGGGTTGCTCACTCTCCAGGCGACGGAACAGGCCTTTGGAAAGTTTTTCTTGCAAAACCTGCACCAATTGCTCTTTGGAGAGTTCCTTCAACGGGACGCCATCCACTGCCAGCATCTCGGGGTCTACTTCACTCTGGATGGCCGCCAGGCCAAATGCTCCGTTGACGATATTGTAGAGGAGCGCGGTCAGGACAAGGATGCCGA
>JBBIJG010000005.1:0-9752 GCA_037446095.1 Caldilineae bacterium | reverse complement strand
CAGGTACGAGCCAGACGATGGCGGCCGGGGAGGTTATGTCGAAACTCGCCGTTTTCAGATGGATTGGTCATCACTCGTACACCTCCCGAAAGCGTTGCACGATCCGCTGGCTGATGATGTTGAGAAACAGTGTGATAAAGAACAGCATCAGACCGATGGCAAAGATGCTGTTGTAATCAATCGAGTCGTAGCTCAGATCCCCGCCGCTGATGCGCACAATGTGTCCGGTCATTGTTTCGGCCGACTGGAAAGGGTTGAAGGTCAAGTTGGGGCCGGCACCGGCGGCGATGGCCACGATCATCGTCTCGCCGATGGCCCGCGAGATGGCCACGATAAAGGCGGCGGTGAGGCCTGACAACGCTGCCGGCACAACCACCTTGACCGCCGTTTCCAGTTTGGTCGCTCCCAGCCCATAGGCAGCCTCCCGCAACGAGCGGGGCACGGCGCTCAGAGCATCTTCGCTCATCGAGCTGACCAGCGGCAGGATCAGGATGCCGATGACGATGCCGGCGGAAGCGGTGTTGTAAATCTGGACTGTGTCTACGCCAAAGAGCTGGCGTAACAGTGGCGTCATAAAGGTCAGGGCGAAGTAGCCATAGACCACGGTTGGGATGCCGGCCAGGATCTCCAGGATGGGCTTGAGGATGCTGCGGGCGCGCTCCGAGGCATACTCGCTCAGGTAGATGGCCACGCTGAGGCCCAGGGGCAGGGCAACGAGCATGGCCAGGGTACTGGTCATCAGCGTCGCCGTCACCAGCGGCCAGATGCCAAATTGGCCAATCTGCGGGTTCCACCTGGTCCCGGTCAAGAACTCGACGAGCGACACCCTCCTGGCCACGAAAACGTCAATCCCGGCGCGGTGGGGCACGGCCGCCGTCCCTTGCCGGCCCCGCTCGACGGTCACAGTTGTTCCGTGCAGGGCGATGACCTGCATCACCTCGTCGTGGATGCGGATGACGCTGCCTGCCGACAGCGCTGCGCCACCCCTTCCCAATTCGAGGGTAGTCGCCTCGGCATCCAGGTCAACGACGAGCGGCTTGTTGGTGTCCTCCCACAACTGCCGGGTGAAAAAGTTGAGCGACTCCTTGCCCAATTCATACACAATCCCAATGGTCGTCAGGATCGAAAGCGCGCCACACAAGAGCAGGAAGCCCTGGATCAGGGCCTCCTTGACACGAGGACGCCGGCGCAGGTCAATCTGCTTATCGGTGATGTGGCCCGTGGCCTTCACCGTGATCTCATCGTGCACACCTTTCCTCCGCGTAACTGCTCAGCCGCTCCCGTCGGATTTGGTAATCCGGCGGCTCAGCGAGTAAAATTGAAGCAGTTCGGCCCGCTTTGGGCTTGGATTGCAAATCCAAGCCGAGCGGGGTGAGCAGACAGACCTGACAGGTTTCGGAAAACCTGTCAGGTCTGTGGTTATTGGCCCATAGCGCCGAGCCAGGCCTGCTTGGAGGCATTGAGAGCCTCTGCGCTGGCCGGGAAGTAGCCGACATCGGTGATCTCTTCGTTGACGTAGGTCAGGTAAAAGTTGATGAAGGCAGCTACTTGCGGCTTCTCCTTCATGATCTCCGCCGCTGAGTAGATGAACAGAGGCCGCGCCAGCGGATAGTCCCCGCTGTCCACCGTCTCCGCCGTCGGAGTCACCCCCTCGATAGACAGGACCTTCAGTACGTCCTGGTTTTCGGCATAGTAGGCGTAGCCGAAGAAGCCGATGGCGTAGGGGCTGCCCAGCACCCCCTGCACCAGTACATTGTCGTCCTCACTCAACTGGGTGTTGGCTGCACTCAGAATCGGCGTTTCGTCATTGTCGAACACTGCTTCGACAAAGTAGTCGAAGGTGCCGCTGTCGGTGCCGGGGATGAAACGCCGGATTGGCTCGGTGGGCCAGGCCGGGTTCACGTCCGACCACTTTTCGGCGGTGGAGAAGATGAGGACCAGCTCCTGGAGGGTGGCGTTGGTGATAAAGTTGTTCTCTTTGCTGACCACCACGGCCAGGGCGTCGGTACCGACACGGAACTCGATGGGCTCGCGGCCAATGGCCCGGCAGGCCTCCACTTCTGTGTCTTTGATGCGGCGGCTGGCGTTGGAAATGTCGGTCTCGCCGGACTTGCAGAAACGCTCAAAGCCGGCACCACTACCGATGCTGTCAATAGTGATATTGCCTGAATAACCTTCGTCCTGGAAGCGCTCGGCCATTCGCTCTGACAGGGGGAATACCGTCGAACTGCCCGCCGTCACAATGTCCCCCGTCACCGCCAGCGGATTCACCTCGGGCAGCGTGATCTCTTCACCGGCGGGTTCAGGCGAGGGCGCCTCGGTTGGCTGGACAGTCGGCGGCGAGGTCGGCTGAACGGTTGGTGGCTGAGTCGGCGCGGCGGTTGGTGGTTGAGTCGGCGCGGCGGTTGGGGTAACGCCGCCACAGGCGGTGACCACAAGGGCCACCAGGACCAAAAAAGAAACCCACAAGTGACGCATTTTCTTCCTCCTCGAGATATTTTTACTCACCTGTGGGAATGATACCATACCTTGTTTAACAACACTTCAAGGGCTGGTTAACGTTTTGTTAACAGACGGTAAAGGTTTGTTTAACGACGCTTTCCCTCCTTCCCAGCAGACGGGAGCGAGAAGTGAAACATGCTCCCTTTCCCCTCGATGCTTTCCACCCAGATGCGCCCGCCATGGGCCTGGACGATGTGCTTGGCGATGGCCAGTCCCAATCCGGTACCTCCGCTTCGACGAGCCTGATCCGCTTTGTAGAAACGCTCAAAGATGCGCGGCAGGTCATCGGCCGAGATGCCCACTCCGGTGTCGCACACGGAGACAACCACTTCGCCCTCGCCCGACGCCGCCGAGATGGTCACCTCACCCCCAGTTGGGGTGAATTTGATGGCGTTGTGCACCAGATTGGTGACCACCTGCTGGATGCGCTCTGCGTCGGCCAAAACGGGTGGGAGAGCGGGTGGCAGGTCAACGGTGAGCCGCAGGCCGGACCTTTCCGCCTGGGGGCGCAGCCGCTCCACCGCTGGGAGTACCGCCTCGGCTACGGCCATCGGGGCTAGCCGAAACGGCGCCTGGCCCGACTCGATGCGCGAGAGTTCCAGCAACTCCTGCACCATTTGCGTCAGGGCATCCACCTCCACCTCCATGCGGTCCAGGAACCGCTGCGCCGCCGGAGGGTCGTCCAATGCCCCACCCCGCAGGGTGTCCACCACCGCTTTGAGCGAGGCCAGAGGGGTACGTAGTTCGTGGGAGATGTTGCTGATAAAGTCCCGCCGCACCGTCTCCAGCCGCCGAACCCGGGTCAGGTCCTGGAGGATAACCAGGCAGGCTCTCGGCTCGGCGTCCTGGAGAGGGGTCGCAATGGCCTGCAAGAAAGGCCCCTGGCGGTCCATTTCCACCGATTCAATCTGCTCCGTGCCCTGCTCGTGGCAGCGCTGCCACAGGGCAATGAGCCGGTGGTCGCGTGCCACCTGGGCGAAGGAACGGCCCAGGGCGGCCTCTGTGTTGGTGTCGAGGAGCCGGGCCGCAGCGGGGTTGATGAGGCGCACACGTCCTTCGCCGTCGGTGATGAGCGCTCCGTCGGCCATATTGTCCAGTACGGCGGACAGCCGACCCCTTTCCCCGGCCAGGGTGGTGATCGTTTCCCGAAGACGGTCGGCCATTTGATTGAAGGCGTGGGTCAGCGTGCCGACCTCATCCCGGGTGGTGGCTAGGAGGCGGGCACTCAGATCGCCTTCAGCCATGCGTTGGACGACCTGGGTCAACTGGCGCACCGGTCGGGCAATGCGCTCGGCGATGAGCAGGGCCAGGAGCACAGCGCCCAAGGCCGCCAGCAGCGCCGCTGACAGAACGGCCCTGCGCAGGCGGGCCACATTGGCCTCGATCTGGCGCAAGGGGAGAGCAACACGGGCGATGCCTGTCACGTGTCCCTCCGCTATCACCGGGACCGCCACATACATCATTTCGTAGCCCACCGTCCGGCTAAAGCGGATGCTGCTGCCCTGGCCCTCGGCCAGGGCTTGTTGCACCTCCGGCCGGTACAGATGATTGTCCATCCGTGTCCGGTCCTCGTGGGATTCACCCAGCACGGTGCCGTCCGCCCCGATGATGGTGACTCGCGCGCCCAACAGGTCTGCGTAGTGTCGGGCCAGCGGGTCGAGGTCGCCGCCCGGCTCGTCAGAGGTAAGCGACGATGCCAGGGCGTCTCCGATCAGCCAGGCCTCGGCCGTCAACTGGGTTTCCAGGTCGGCCAGATGTGTATCGCGTACCAGGTCCGAGAGGTAGACCACCAGGCCGGCCATAGCCAGCAGAATGAGGGTCACATAGGGTATGGCGATGCGCCAGCGGATAGTGTGGAACATTCTTCTCAATCGGTTAATCCCAGTTTTTGGCGCATGAAAGCGCGCACTGTCCGCATTGCCTTCACGGCAGCGCGCGCTTCGTCCTTTGTCGCAAACTCGCTCGGATAGCGAATGTCCACAGCGTAGTCGTTGAGGAGCAAAAGCAAATCGCGGATGAATTCAAAGTCTGCGCTGATCGGTGTGATTAACCTTAACAGCACCTCAAGGTCGTGGATGGGGCGAAACGGGATTTGGCGATGGATCAAAAACGCTTTCAGGTATTTCTCGGCGCACTGTTGCGCGTGAAAACAGACCGCGTCGTAGTTTGGGGCTTTGCGTGCTCGCATCTCTCGTTCGGCGGTCTGAAAATCGCCCTCAGCTTTCTCGACCCATTCACGGACGATGGCGTTCATAGATGACTCTGCCTTGAGCAGTGATCTCACGCAGGAAAGGATCACCTAATGCCAGACGTTCTTCCAACTGTTTTGGCGTGCGGATGATAATGTCCATTGGGAACGGGCGAGGCGACAACGCGCGCGAGATTTCGAGTCGCTGCTGACGCTCACGTAGTGGTGTGTCCATGATTACCAGCAAATCCACATCACTCTCCGGCCTGGGTCTGCCATAGGCGTAGGAGCCGAAGAGGATGATCTTCTCCGGTTGGAACTTTTCGGCGATTTGCTTGACCACAGCGCGGATGGCGCGCATGGGGATGCGGCGACGCTCGTTGATGTTGGGTATTTTAGTCGCTTCCATGCTCTTTTCCAGAATGGCCTATACCTTTACACTCCCAGGCTACGCTTCAACTCTACTAAACGGCCCTCTTCCCATTGGGGGTAAGTGCATAATCCTGGGGCGCATTGTGACCGGTCAGGGTCACATAATCATCCCAACGTCGTTCAATTTGGTGCCTGTCGGCCCCTAGCCCTAAAAGATCAAGCGTTTCCAGGATTCCCCGCAGCCGGGCGTCGTCAGATGGGTGTGTGGCTCCTACGTCGTTGGGTCCCGGCCAGAAAACGTTGTCGCTCAGGCTACTGGAGCAGAGCCACAGGTTAGCCCAACCGTAGGCGGGGCCAACCAGTAGGTGGCGATCATATCGCTGGCAAATTCGGTCTGGGCAATCCAACTCAGAATCTGGGTCACATACTCTGTGATGTCTGGATGGTGCTCTCTATGCTCCAAGAGAGAGCGGAGCACCTGGCAACGGCGCACGAGGTCGTAGAACAGGCCACGGAGAAAATCGCCCATCACTTTTTCCACATCCTGCGGAACACCTCTGCTGTATCCAGGCCCGCAGTCGCAGCCAATTCGTCCAACAACTCTATATCTCCCTCATTGAGTCCTTGACCGTCTTGCGAAAGTCGGTCCCTGGTTGACATCAGATCTTCCACGTAGTGAGCCATTGTCCCCCTATGAGCCTGGCGAATCCGCTCCACGATGGATGCGGGGATAGACAGTGGGGGTTGCTGGCTGGTCTGCTCAGGCACCGGGGCGAACTCGACCAGCAACGTGTCCAAAACGCTGACCATGAGTCGCCGGTAAGAGGCAATTTGCTCCACAGGAATGTCTTGCCCTCCGACCAAGCCATAGAACTGCTTTTTCAAGGCCACAACCGCTTGATTCAGTTCCTTGGCCAGGTCAGCGCTTGCCTTGTAGTGGTGAGACAATACTCCCAGGTCGCTCATGGTATCACTCTTTCAACTTTCAGGTGGTGGGAAGGTCAGTAGAAGCGACAACTTCCTCCCGGTCTTCTTCATCCTCGTCTGCTTCGGCAGCAATTGGCTCCAGAAAGTCATCTGCCAGTTTGATGGTCAGTGGTAGACGGGCACATCGGTCAGGTGCGGCCCAGATCAACTGGGAAAGGGCGAAGATGTCTTCCAAGACTCATCTGAAGAGATACCGGCGTTGACACCGGCGGAAGGTGTTATGGGCAGAAATGGACCATTTCATGATAGTCACTGCTCCCGTTTGCCGGCTTGGATTTGTTCAATGTAGTGCTCAATCTTCTCCCAATCTTCCGAGCTTAACCCCTTAGCCCGGCGTAGGATGGCAGGGATACGGATGTCGTGGGTAATAATTGGTTCCAGGTCCTTTGGCGCCCTGCCGGCCAAGACCATCAGTTCATCCTTGTCAGCCCCCAGCGCCAACGCCAGACGCTCGATGACTTTCTCAGAAGGTGGGGGAACCTTCTCGGCCTCAATCTTGCTGATGTACCCTACGTCAATAGCCACCTGTGTAGCAAGTTCGCGCTGGGTTAGCCGTTGCTGAGTCCGTAGCTCCTTAATGCGCTTGCCGAAAGATGACTCTGCCATTGTTTGCCTCTACATCCTGCTCTCTTCTGGCGTTGAATTTGAATTCAATTTCTATTTTACACTAAAATAGCTAGCCTGTCAAATGGAGACAGGCCGCAAATGTCGAGGCCAGCCCTACCAGGTGGTCACCCTCCTCCCTCGAATCGGTAACCGGCACCACGCACGGTGACGATACGGGTCGGATGGGCCGGATCGGGCTCGATTTTCTCCCGCAGCCAGCGCACATGTACGTCTATAGTGCGGGTTCCGCCGCTGTAGTCCCAGCCCCACACCCGTTCCAGGATCAGGTCACGGGAGAGGACGATGCCTCGATTGCGGACCAGGAAGGCCAATAACTCGTATTCTTTGGGCTTGAGGTGCAGGGGTTCCCCACGGAGCAGCACTTCACGGCGGGCCAGGTCTATGGTCAGGTCTCCAAAGGTCAGCTCTTCTGCACCAACCTCACCGCCCTTTGTCGTCAGTTCCTCTCGGATAAGGCGCACCCGTCGCAGCAATGCCTTGACCCGGGTCAGGAGTTCGCGCATGCTGAAGGGTTTGGTCAGATAGTCATCGGCACCCACCTCCAACCCAACTATTTTGTCCACCTCGTCGGCGCGGGCAGTGAGCATCAGGATAGGCACATTCATCTCTCGCCGCAGGATGCGGCAGACCTCAAAACCGTCCAGACCGGGGAGCATGATGTCCAGCACAATGGCGTCAGGCCGCTCCCGCCGCGCCGTCTCCAGGGCAGTCGGGCCATCCGTCGCTGTAAAGACCTCGTAGCCCTGGCGAGCCAGGTTATATTCCAGTGTCTCCAGCAAAGTGGGTTCGTCCTCTACGACAAGTACTTTGTCCCCCATAATCGGACCTACTCCTTTTTCAGGCCCACTCCCAGCAGCTAGAATCTCCTCAGCGCGTTCACGGTGCTTTGACATTGCTCCTGCATAGAGGGCTCCTTTCGGTGTAAAGGCAAAGCTCCTTCCGCATCTTCCAAAGACCACTCTACCGGCCCTTCGGTGTTGATCGTGGGCTTGGTCACACTCCTCCTCGTTTCAAAGTGATCCCTCACTCATTGTACCATGAGTTTGATCAAAGCGCAAAGCCCCCTCCGGCCGCTATCCCGCGACGAAGGGGGCTTTCCACTTCACGTTTTACGTTTCACTGCCTCGCGCCCTACTCGCCTCCAGTCACCGTAAATTTCCCCCCATCACTCCGCCCAAATACTTCTGGGAAGTAGAATTCATACGCCACGGCCGGCATCACCAGGAACTCGCCTGGCACGCTGGCCCGCATCAGGTAGGTGTACTCGTAAGTCCCTTTGCGCAGGTAGGTGGAGAAGAGGACCACTTTTTCGTCGCGGAGTTCGACATGGCTGAACCACCACCAGCCCCAACCCCAGTCCCACATCCGGTCGGGTTCCAGGCGGTGTACCTCTGGCGGTTCGCCCACGACGGTGGTGGTCTTGAGGCTGGTGTCGAGAGCCTCGCAACCGGCCGGCAGGGGGTCTTCCACCACCACGTAGTGCAGGTCGTTGGGGGCAATGACCGTCAGCCTGACCTTGATCACGTCGCCTACTTTAGCCCCATCCACGAACTTACCCGGTTCATCCACCAGGGTGTACTGGCGGGCGACGATCACCCCCCGGTTGAGGGCCTTCACGTCCTCCACCGGCAGGAAATAGCGCAGGTACATGGAGTACCACAGCCGGCCCTTGCCCGTCTGATCGGCGGTAGGCTCCAGGCGCTCCAGGGCCACCTGGTTGCTGACATCCTGGAGGAGGTCGGCCACTTCCACCTGGATCTTCTGCGGCTCGTCCAGGTTGTCCTTGTCCGCCACACCTTCCATGATGGTCTCACCGTTGAGAGTGACCTGGTAGCTGTAGTCGGCCTCCAGTTCACCCGTGGCCACCATCCAGTCGGTGAGGGCGATGATGGACCAGACGGTCTCCTGGGTGGTCTCCCAATGCCCTTCCTTGCGGGCCACCATCAGCCAGCGCACGGCGTTGGGAGCCAGGCCGTTGTCGGGAGCCAGGCGGGAGAAAGCATCCAGGACGATGGCCGTGGAGCGGGTGTTAGTGTTCATGGTCCAGTAGTCAATCGTCTTTTCCTCCCAGTGGGCTCCGGTGGCACTGACGATGGCCGCGCTGGTCAGGTCATTGAGGAGGCTGTCTACCCGCGTCTTTTCCTTGGGGTCCAGGATGTTCAGGGTTAAGGCCAGGTAAGCTTTGCCGTAGTTGGACAGCAACTGGCGATGCTGATAGAGGGCTACCGTGCGGCCCAGGTCCCCCTGCCCGTACTCGGCCAGGACGTACAGGACAAAGGCCTGGGTATTGCCCTGATAGGGGGCTCGCACGTCGGTGGGGCGGATGAGGTTGTTCTTCAGGAAGCTGGCCGCCCGGTCCATGACGTCTTTTTCCACGGCAAAGCCCGCCCGCTGGACCTCGTTGAGGCCAAAGAGGACGTAGGCCGTCAGGTAGAGGTTGCTCTTGTCGGCCAGCCACCAGCCCCAGCCGCCATCGTAACGCTGCCAGGCGTAGATGCGCTGCAAGCCGATGCTGATCTGCTGCGGCAACCTGGCCTCCAGTTCCTTGTTCTCCACCCCCAGTTGCTTCAGGGCACGATAAGTCATCACGTTGGGCAGAAAACGGCTCACCGTCTGCTCGATGCACTCGTAGGGGAAGTGCTCCAGGTATTTCAGGCCATCGCGCATGCCTGCCGCCAGGGAGGGGTCCACCTCCACGGTCAGCTCGCCCTGGGTGGGGTCGTAGCGCCGGGGCAGGGCAACCACCTCGATGCGCCGTTCGCCCGCCTCCACCTGGCCGGCTGTGGCCACCACTTCCGGCGTGGAGTAGTGATAGACAGGCAGCACGATCTCGACGGCGTCGCTCAGACCGCCGCCTTTGGCCGAGAAGAGGAGCTTGGCTTCCTCCGCGTTCTGCACCCTGGTGGACCAACTGACCTTGGCCTTGTCGTGGGCGGGCACCTCCACCGTTTGGGTCTCGCCTTTCACTTCCACGCCTTCGGCCTTCAGAGCGACCTCGGCTTCGATGGCCCGGTCGGTGTTGTTGTGCACGATGACCGCAAGCTCGGCCCTGTCGCCGATGACGAAGAAGCGCGGG
>JBBIJG010000004.1:18079-22223 GCA_037446095.1 Caldilineae bacterium | reverse complement strand
ATCTGGCCATTGCACCGGCTAAAGCCTCCACTCCGGGGCTCCAAAGACGCTTCACTGTTTTACTCCGACAGGCTGCTAGAGAGGGGAGGGATGAGGTCAGGAGGGTATCCCATGACCCGTTACATCGTCCGCCGTCTTCTCCAGGCTATTCCGCTGCTGCTGATCATCAGCCTGATCTTATTTGTCCTGATGGAGGAAATGGGTGACCCGCTGGCTACTTTCGGCGGCCGGCGGGTCCTTCGTTCCGAGGACCGCATCCGACTGACCCGGCAGCTTGGCCTGGACAAGCCCCTTTGGGTCCAGTACATCGTCTGGCTGGCGGGCAACGATTGGATGAAGGTAGACCTGGACGGTGATGGCCTCCCCGAATCGTATGGAACCCGCAAAGGCGTGCTGCGGGGCGACTTTGGCACCTCGTTCGTCACCCGCCGGCCGGTCATAGACATGATCGCCGAGAGATTGCCCAATACCTTGCTGTTGATGCTAACCGCCGAGGTGGTTATTTTGGTTTTCTCACTCCTGATCGGCGTCACTTCTGCCCTGAAACAATATTCCATCTACGACCATACGGTGACCGCCTTCTCATTTATCGGGTACTCGATGCCCATCCCCTTGTTGGCCATTGGATTGATGTACCTTTTCGCCGTCAACTTCAAGCGCTGGGGGCTGCCCTATTTCCCCACCGTGGGTATCTTCGACCCGGCTGTGGGGCGCACCGTGCCCCAGGTCATCTGGCACATGGTTTTGCCTGTCGCTGCTCTCTCGACTATCAGCATCGCCGCCTATGGCCGCTACATCCGGGCCAGCATGCTGGAGGTCATCAGTCAGGACTACATCCGCACCGCCCGGGCCAAGGGCCTGCGGGAAAGGGCCATCCTGTACCGCCATGCCCTTAAGAACGCCGCCTTGCCTCTGGTCACCCTGGTGGGGCTGGACCTGCCCATGCTCCTGGGAGGGGCCATTGTAACCGAAGGGATCTTCGCCTGGCCAGGGATGGGACGACTGTTTATTGACCACACTGTACGCTCTGATTTCCCCGTCCTGATGGGCATTCTGATGATGATCTCTGTGGCCGTGGTCATCTTTCAGATCATTACCGACATCGCCTATACCTGGCTTGACCCACGCATCCGCTACGATTAATGACCAAGACATTCCCAAGCGAGGAGCGGTATCCCGCATCGTTTGTAAGCAGAGTGACGCTGATACTGATCCACGAAGGGCACGAAGGACACGAAGAGCACAAAGAACACGACCCGCATCGTTTGTAAGCAAAGTGACGCTGATACCGAGGCGGCGGAAACACAGGTATGGCTCGATTTTGCACTACACTGTGGCTACATAGACGCAAAGGTACATGCAGAATTGAACGACCGTTACAATCACATTTGTGCTCAATTGACTACGATGATGAACGATCCCGATAGCTGGTGTACCACTGGGGAACGAAGAGGGAGAGCGTAGAGGGTGGAGAGTAGAGCGCTCTCCGCTCCACTTTCCACGTTCCACGGAGGAGAGCATGGCAACCACGGCGGAAGCCATATCTTGTAAAGTTGAGCTCGTGCTGGAGCGGCCGGCCCTTTCCCCAGCCCAACTGGCCTGGCGGCGGTTCTGGCGACACAAGATGGCCGTTTTGGGCCTTTTCTTGCTTGCGGCGCTCATCTTGTACGTGGTGGGAGGCTCGTTCATTTTCTCCGAAGAATATGCCAACCACAACGACACGAGTATCCGACTGCAAGGACCGTCGTGGACTCATCCCTTTGGTACCGACGTCGTCGGTCGCGATATTCTGGCTCGCACCATCTACGGCGGGCAGATTTCCCTTGTCATCGGCGTCCTGGCTGTCACGGTCTCCCTGGTGATTGGTACCCTGGTTGGCGCCTTCTCCGGCTACTACGGGGGCGTGCTGGACAGTCTCCTGATGCGCTTCACCGAGGCAATGATGAACATCCCCCAGTTGTTTCTGCTTATCGTCGCTGCCAAGTACCTGTCCGATAAGATCCGCAATTTTGAGTTGCTGGGCCGGGAGTTCAGCGGCAGTGTGATCGTCATCGTTGTCATTATCGGTTTCACCAGTTGGATGTACCTGGCCCGCCTCGTGCGCTCCTGTTTCCTCTCACTCCGGGAGCAGGAGTTTGTCACCGCTGCCAACTGCATCGGTACGTCCAACCTGGGGATCATCTTCCGCCACATTCTGCCCAACAGTCTTGCCCCTATCATCGTCAATGCCACCCTGGGCGTTGCCAACGCCATCCTGACCGAGGCCTACATCAGTTTCCTGGGCCTGGGCGTGCGCCAGCCTACAGCCACTTGGGGCAATATGCTGGAAGACGCCAACCGCTATCTGGAGACGGCGCCCCAGTTGTGGCTCTTCCCAGGCTTCCTCATCTTGTTGACTGTGCTGAGCATCAACTTTATCGGCGACGGCCTGCGCGATGCTCTGGACCCCCATACCCTGGTCTAGCTCTCACCTCCCCCGTGAAAACTCGACACCGCCGGCGGCTGCCAGCCCATGGCCATGACAGCCCCAGCCGCCTGACTGAGCTCGACCTCATTTCGTCCAGGAAATCATCCGCTCGGCGACAAAACCGTATTCGATATTTAAACCATCCAGTGCCGTCTCGAACATGGGGCGCTGGTTGCTGCCGTCAGCATTCATGACCCATAGCTCCCACTTCCCGTTCCGGTCGGTGAAAAAGGCGATGTGACGGCCGTCGGGCGACCAAGCCGGGGAGACGTTGTTGGGCGGCGGATCGGCAAAGGGCTCTTCCTGGGTCAACCGCACCCGGTTCGATCCATCGGCGTCCATGACATAGATCTCCCAGTGGTCGTGCTGGTGGTGCCCAAAGGCGATTTTGCTGCCCTCGGGCGACCAGACCGGTGAGATGTCAAGGCTGTCGGTGGAGAGAGCAAACAGGCGGCGGTTGTCGGTGACATCACCCATCGTCCCTTCCTCATTGGTCAGGTGGATGCCGAAATCGCTGTCATAGGCAATGACCGAACCGTCAGGCGACCAGGTGGGGGAAAGGCTGTGGGGATAGCAAGGGAGGTCATGGAAATAGCCATCCTCCAGCCGGACCACGCCCAGCTTCCACCAGTGGTCCGCCGGCAGGGTCCGGCAGCGTCCATGAAAGCATACTTCTGTGTCCTCGTCTCGCCCGCCGTACCAGCGGGTGAAGGCGATGTATTTGCCGTCGGGCGACCAGGCCGCGCCTTTGGCCGCCACCCAGCCGAAGATGAGGGTCTCATGGCTGCCATCCTCGTCAATGACGTAGAGGCCGCGTGGGTCCCGCCAGCGGGTGAAGGCCACCTTTGTGCCATCGGGCGACCAGGCCGGCTCCATGCCGTCGGTCAGGCGGCGCAGGCCGCTGCCGTCGGCATTGATGATATAGATGTCGCCGCCGTTGCTCGTCTGGAAGACCAGCTTGCCCGTCAACTCGGGCTCCGCCGCTCCCGCCGGATTTGCAATCCGACGGGCAGTGGACGAAGGCGTCGGTGTGGGGACAGGCGAGGGCGGAGCGAGAACCTCCGCCCTACTATCAGGTGACTGGGTGATTGGGGAGTTGGATGGTTGAGGGGTAGCGATTGGGGTCGGGGTCTTGGGGACGATGCTGCCCGTCGGCACCGACAGCACCTTCGTATCCGTCACCACCCGGTGGCCCGGTTCGCTGCTACCCGCTTCCGCAGGCGAAGCTGTCGCCCCCGGCGTGGCCTTTGGTGAGGTGGCGCCCGCTCCCCCAGCCCGCGACTCCAGCAACGTGATGAGCCCGTCCATCAGGGCTGTACCAAAGCCCGAGCTCATCCGCTCCGCCATGGCCGTTGCCCGCGCCTCGGGGCTGAGGTTCGTCTCGCCACCCGGCCTTATTCCACCACCCGGACCCGGCCCGCCCATTAAAAACATTTCGTCCGGCGGGCGAAACCCTCTCTCCTGACCACCGCTGCTACTCTCACCCCCACCCAGGCCGAGGCCCAATTCCTGGAACACGGCCCGCATGTTGGCCGGGGTCAGGTCCATCTCCTGGATGGCCGCCAGTTGTTCGGGCGTCATCGCCGCCTGGATCTGCTTGAGGACAGCCTCCATCTCCGCCTGCGCAGCGGTGTCGCTCTGTTGCAAGGTCCGCAGCATCTGCCACAGGGGCAACAG
>JBBIJG010000004.1:4122-17979 GCA_037446095.1 Caldilineae bacterium | reverse complement strand
TACTCGTGCCTCAGCGCCTCGATGGGGTCGAGTTGGGCGGCCTTGTTGGCCGGGTAGAAACCGAAGAAGATGCCCACCGTGGCCGCCGAACCGAAGGCCAACAGGATGGACTCCCATCTCACGACCGTGCGCATGTCGCTGGTCTGGCCAAAGACCCACGAACCCGCCACTCCGGCCACCACGCCGATGAGCCCGCCCACCAGGCTGAGTACCAGGGCTTCGATGAGGAACTGGAGGCGGATGTCGCCTGGCGCAGCGCCCACCGCCTGGCGGATGCCGATCTCCCGCGTCCGCTCGGTCACGCTGACCAGCATGATGTTCATGATGCCGATGCCGCCCACGATCAACGACACCCCGGCCACCCAGGCCAGCAGGTTTCGGAAGGCGGCCGTCGTCGCTTCCTGGGCCTCGATGACGCTCTGTTGGGTCGTGATGGTAAAGTCCGCGTCTTCCAGCGAGACGTTGTGGCGTTTCGCCAGCAGAAGTTTGATCTGTTGGACGGTATCTTCGATCGCTTCCCGGTTCTCGATCTTGACATAGATCACCCGAACCCGGTCTCCCATCACCCTGGCAAACATGGAAGGGGTGAATTTCTGGAACACAATGGTGATGGGAGTGTAAAGCCGTGCGTCGTAATCCACATCGCCGACCAGCCCCTTTTTGGCCATGACGCCAATCACGGTCAGTTTGGTGTTGCCCACAGTGACCACCTGACCAACAGGGTCTGCATCTCCGAAAAGCTCCTGGGCCAGGCTGTGTCCCAGCACCGCCACTTTCTGCTTTTGGTCCACCTCTTCCTGTTTGAAGTAACGACCTTGTTCTACCCGCATATCCCGCACTGCAGGAAAGCCCGGGGTCGTGCCCAGGATGGCCACATCCTCCAGCGTGACATTCCCCGCCCTGACCGTTTGCTCAGCCCATTGCTCGACCACTACGGCCGCAACGCCTTTAACTTTCTCCGCAATGGCAAAGGCATCGTCGTACACCAGTCCTCCTCTGCTGCCGGGTTGACCCATGGGACCTGGGCCCCCGCGACTGAAACTGGCAGTGACAAAGATCAAATTGGATCCCAGGCCGGTGATCCGCTCCTCAATGGTGGCTTCGGTGCCGGCGCTGATGGCGATCATGACGATCACCGCCGCCACGCCGATGATGATGCCCAGCATGGTCAGCAGCGAGCGCACCTTGTTGCTGGCGATGCCTTCCCAGGCGACCCTGATAGTCTCCCACAGGTTCATTTCATCCCTCCGAAATCTGGTTCTCCCCCTGCTGGCGGGGGGAGCTGGAAGGGGATACTACCCGTCCGTCGCGCAGGTGGACGATGCGTTGAGCCTGAGCAGCCAGGCCTGGCTCGTGGGTGACCATCACAATGGTTCGCCCCCGCCTGTTCAGTTCGTGCAAGATGTTGACGATTTCCTGGCTGGCGTGGGTGTCCAGGTTGCCTGTCGGTTCGTCGGCCAGGATGATAAGCGGGTCGTTGACCAGGGCCCGGGCGATGGCCACCCGCTGCTGCTGCCCGCCGGAGAGCTCGTTGGGGCGGTGGTGAGCCCGGTCGGCCAGCCCCACTGCTTCCAGGGCAGCCATGGCCCGCGCCTCCCGCTCGGCCCCGCTCTGCCGCTGGGGGCCGTTGCTGTTGTACAGCAGAGGCAGCATCACGTTCTTGAGCGCGCTCGCCCGGGGCAGCAGGTTGTAGGACTGGAAGACAAAGCCGATTTTGCGGTTACGGACGCGCGCCAGTTGGGTCTTGTTCAGTTTGCTCACGTCTTCGCCACCCAGCCAGTAGCGCCCTTCTGTGGGCCGGTCCAGGCAGCCCAGGATGTTCATCAGCGTGCTCTTGCCCGACCCTGAGGGCCCCATGATGGCCACGAACTCTCCCTCGTCAATGACCAGGTTCACCCTGTCCAGGGCCCGCACGGCCACCTCGCCCAGGCCGTAGATTTTGGTCAGATTCTGGACTTCGATCAGATGCTCGTTCATCTGACTACTCCGTTGCCACGATGCCAGTGCTTACTTCATCTCCCTGCTCCAGGCCGCTGAGGATCTGGGCGCTGGTAACGTCCATCAGCCCGACCTCAACAGGGCGCATCTGGAGTTGGCCGTCCACCATGACGAAGACGGCGTATTGGCCAGGGGCGAACTCGCGGAGCGCTTCGACCGGAACCAGCAGGGCGTTCTCTGCCCGACCGGCGATGACGTCCACGCTGGCGTTCAACCCCGCTGGCAGGAAGCGTGGGTTGTTCCCCCTCTCCTCGTCCAGCGCAGCCAGAGCCTGGACTGTGGCCACGCCGTCCACCTCAACCAGGGTTGGAGATACCTGCACCACGTGACCGTGGAAGGTCTTGTCGGGCAGGGCGTCAAAGACTACTTCTACCTCATAGCCGACAGCGACCTTATCCAGGTCGGTTTCATCCAGGTGGAGCTCGATGAGGGGATGGTCCAGGTCGGCCAGGGTGATGATGGTCCCGGTGCCGACATTCTCGCCAGGCTGAGCCTCCACTGCGGTAACGACGCCGGCGAAGGGAGCCTTGAGCACCGTGCCCTCCAGTTGGGCCTGGGCTGCGGCCAGGGTGAGGCGGGCCTGTTCCACGGCCAGTTGGGCTGCTTCCAGTTCCTCAGACGATGCGCCGGCCAGCAGGGCGTCCAGTTCCGCTTGAGCCTGGGCCACCTTGGCCTGGGCGGCAGCCAGTTCCTGCGGGTCCGGGCCTCGCTCCAGGGTCTCAAGTTGGGTTTGAGCCTCAGCCACGGCGGCCCGCGCCGCCGCGATTTCTTCCTCCGTCGGTCCAGCTATCGTCTGCTCGTAGGTTGCCTTGGCCTTCTCGTAGGCTGTGCTGGCCCGCCAGAGCTCCATAGCCTCAGAGGTGGCGCTGACGCCGGGTCTTGAGGCGACCTTATCGTAGGCTGCCTGAGCTTCCTGGAGGTCAATTTCCGCCGTTTGGAGGTCAGCCTTGGCGATACGAATCTCTTCCTGGGTGGGGCCGGCCAGGAGCGACTCCAGGGCCTTTTGGGCGCTGAGCAGGTTGTCCCGCGCCGCCGCCAGCTCTTCAGTGGTCGGAGGTGTGGTCAGGTCGTCCAGAGTCGCCTGGGCATCGGCCAGGCTGGCTTGGGCCGCGGCCAGTTCCGCCACGTCGGGCTCCCTGGTCAGCTTGGCCAGATCAAGCTCGGCCAGGCGCAGATTGATCTCAGCCTGGGCCACCTCGGCCCGGGCGTCGGTGTCATCCAGCCGGGCCAGCACAGCGCCGGCCTCCACCCGGTCGCCTACCTTCACCGCCACTTCAGCCAGAGTGCCGCCGGAGGAAAAGCCCAGGTCCACCTCGGCGGACGGGATCAGCGTGCCGGTGCCGCTGGCGGTGATGACCAGGTCGCCCCGGCGCACCCGGGTGGTCCTGATCGTCTCTTTGGCAGGGGACGCCTGGGCCGGGAGAACCCGGCTATAGTAGTACCAAGCACCGCCGGCGGCCAGGAGCGCGGCGACGGCAATGATGATGCCGAGAAGCCCTCTGTTATGTAGAAACGAAATCCTTGTCATGACTCGCCTCCCTATCCCTGCATGTGGGGTGTCTTTTTACACAACCCATCATAGCACAGGATTATAAAAATGTGATGAAGAAGAGATAAAGATGCTGTGTGCCTCGCAAACAACCGCCGGATCGTCAGATCCGGCGGGAGCGGCGTAGACAAGGCTTTGACGTTTGAACTCGTTTGTAGTACAATAGCATCGCCCATAAAATAAGCGAACAGATTTTCAGAAAGATATACCCCATCAAGGAAGTGCCGGACATCGAGGAAATCCTCAAGGCATTGGAGGACTTGTGAGTAGAAAGGAAGAGCTATGGAAGCAGTTCGACTTGAACAGATGGTTGTAGAGGACGGCGAAATAGTCATCACCGGGCTACCCTACAAAAGGGGACAATGGGTTGAAGTGATCGTTCTACCCCAGGTTCGGAAAACGATGCCCCGTTCGCGCTTAACGGTGCGTCAATTGCGCCAGTCTGGACTCATCGGCCTTTGGAAAGACCGCGACGATATCGAAGACAGTACCGTCTACGCCCGGCGTTTGCGGGAGCAAGCACAAAAGCGCGGAGACGTTCCCCATGATCTTGCTGGATAGTGATGTGATGATAGATTTGTTGCGTCAATATCCACCTGCTATGCAGTGGTTCGACGCGCTCGATGAAGACGAAAAAGGCGCTATCAACAAATACCGGCTGGCCATGGAGAAGGCCGATTCAGAAAAACTCAAGACCGTCTTCGAGCGACTCATGCACGAAGAGCAGGTTCACATTGATTTTCTAGAAGAAGAAATCCGCAGGCTGAAGAAAGCGTCATAGGGCTTGAACCTTTGTAGGGCGAGCTTGTCCTGAATCTCAGTAGATCCCATTTTTTGCTCGCCGCGGATTTGCAATCCGCCGGAGCCGCTGGATTACAAATCCAGTGGGAGCAACTGTGATCTACAGAGTCTCGCGGGTGTATTTCAGTTCTGGGGCGAGTTACCGGCAACCTGGCTCGGAGACCTCTCCTATCCCCCCAGCCCCCTTCCCTCCCCGTTGCGGGGAGGGAAGGGGGTGGCCGCCGCAGACGGGCGGGGGTAGGGAGAGGTTAGGACAAGCCTTCCTCAAATCCTGCCCCCAAAGTGAAATGCACCCGAGTCTCGCCGAAGGATTGACAACTCGTCCGTAGTAGAATCCACAGGCAATCGGCGCAAGGGAGAGGAAAGCCATCTGTGCCAGAGCAAACGTTCTCGGTGACTTTTTGGGGCGTGCGGGGTGGGTACCCCAAACCCGGACCGACGACGAACCAATTCGGCGGCAACACCACCTGCATGGAAGTCCGCGCCGGCCATCACCTGATCATCGTTGACGCCGGCACGGGCATCATCAGCCTGGGTGAAAAGTTAATGGCCCAACACCAGGCCAATAAAAAGCCTATCGTGGCCACCATCCTCTTTACCCATACCCACCACGATCACATCCAGGGCTTCCCCTTCTTCATGCCCTCGCATCTGGGCAGCAGTGTGCTATACATCTTTGGGCCCAAGTGGTTGCATCAGGACCTGGAAGCTGTTCTGGCTCGCGCCATGCTGCCGCCGGTGTTCCCCGTCAACCCGGACGAGCTCAGATCGCTGCGATTCATCCGTAACATATCTGAAAGCGAGATGATTGTTTTGAACGCACCCGATGCGCCGCCAGAGGTGTGCAACATCTACCGCGAACCCGAAGCGTGCTCTCTGTGGGAAGTCAGGGTGAACATCATGCGTAGCTACGCTCACCCGCAAGGTGTCTTCGTCTACCGCATCGAGATGGACGACAGGAAGCTGGTCTTTGCCACCGACGTGGAAGGTTACGCCGGTGGTGACCAGCAACTGATCCAATTCGCCCGCGAGGCCGACCTGTTGATTCACGATGCCGAGTACACTGCCGAGGAATACCTTGATGGGAACCCTCCCCGGCAGGGCTGGGGGCACAGCACGTGGGAAATGGCCATTGAGACAGCCCAGGCCGCCGGGGTCAAAAAGCTGGTCCTCACCCACCACAATGCCCATCACGATGACGCCTTTCTGGAAGACATAGAGCAACAGGCCCAGGCACTCTTCCCGGCAACCCTTGTCGCCCGCGAGGGCCTGACCTTGAAAATATAAAGCAAAAGGAGGTAGAAAAATGCCCGAGTTTCTCAATCCCTTCAGTGGAAAGGTACCGGATCGCAAACTAACCACCGAGGAGCTGATCCGGGCGATCCGCCTGGATCTCGCCGCCGAGGAGGAGGCGGTCCACCTCTACATGGCCCACGCCGAAGCCACCGACCACCCCCTGGCCAAAAAGGTGCTGATTGACATCGCTAACGAGGAGCGGGTCCACGCCGGTGAATTCACCCGCTTGCTGGAAATCCTGACGGGGGATGAAGACAGGTGGCTGGCGGAGGGTGCCCAGGAGGTAGATGAAATGGCCGCCGAACTCGGCAAAACCACAGTTGGCAGCCTGAAACCAGACTAGTAAGAGAGAGGAGCGATGAAAATGGACTATCTCATGCGTGACGATGCCCCCCTCAGCGCAGAGGAATGGGCGCAACTAGACAAAGTGGTGGTGGACGTGGCCCGCCAACTGTTGGTGGGCCGGCGAGTCATCCACCTCACCGGACCACTGGGTGCGGGCGTCCAGACCGTGCCGGTGCTGGCCGTCGGCGGCGCCGAGGCCTGCCTGCACGACGAAGCGGGTTGCGCCTGCGAACCCGGCGCATGCGAGGTGATCCAGGTGACCGGGCACAGGTTTCTGCCCCTGCCCCTCATCCACCAGGACTTCCGCCTGGCCTGGCGTGACATCGAGGCCAGCCGCCGGATGGGATGGCCACTGGAGCTGGGGCCAGCCGCCGCTGCCAGCGCGGCCTGTGCCCGCGCCGAGGATGAGCTGATTTTCCACGGCCACCCCGAACATGGCTACGAGGGCCTGCTGAACGCCGCCGGCCGCCATACCGTACCCCTGGGCAATTGGGACGAGCCGGGCCAGGCCTTTGCCGACATCGTGGCTGCCACCGAGGCCCTGGTAGCCGATGGCTTCTACGAACCCTTTGCCGTCGTCCTCAGCCCTGCCCTGTACGCCAAGACCCAGCGCATGGCCAAAGGCATCGGCCGGTTGGAGAGCAAGCTGATCGAGGATGTGGCCGAGGGTGGCCTGTTCCGCTCGCCGGTGTTGGCCGAGAACGAAGGACTGGTTATCGCCCAGGGGGCGCATAACTTTGATCTGGTCGTAGCCCAGGACCTTATCACGGCCTATCTGGGGCCGGAGAACATGGACCACACCTTCCGCGTGCTGGAGATCCTGGCCCTGCGCATCAAACGGCCTGGGGCCATCTGCACCCTGGAAAAGAAGAAGTAAGGGAGGTAAATGCCATGCCAGAGCTGAGCGAACGCATTCAGAAAGCTGACTGGAAGAAAGAAAAACACGTGCCGGTTATCGAGTGCCCAGATCAGGTGAAGGCCGACGAATTCTTCGAGGTGAAGGTCAGCCTGGGGAAAGAGATCGCCCATCCCAACACCACCGAACACCACATCCGTTGGATCTCGTTGTACTTCCACCCGGAGGGGGAAAAGTTCACCTACGACGTGGGGCATTTCGAGTTCAACGCTCACGGCGAGGCCGTCGCCGGCCCCAATCAGGGCCCCGTCTACACCCACCACGAGGTGACGGCATCGCTGAAAGTCAGCAAGCCCGGTACGTTGCATGCCCTGGCCTATTGCAACATCCATGGGCTGTGGGAGAGCAGCAAAGAGATCAGCGTGGGCTGATCTGCATAGGGCGTCACCACATCGTTATTGTGGACCGCTCCGGCCTTGAGGCTAGAGCATGACTTTAGCCTCAAGGTTTTTGTTTGCGATGTGACTTCTGATAGGGCGCTCGCCGGGGCCAGAGTTCCTGGCCAAGGTGGAGAGCCCGGCCCGCTCCGTTGAGGGAGTACTGGGCGTTCATGACCTGCGGGCGGAGTACATCGGGCCGGACACCGTTCATGCCGGGATGCACATCGTGGTGCGGCGGGGACTACCCATCGAGGAGGCGGATCGCATTGCCGAGGAAGTACGCGAACGGATGCAACGAGAGACGGGTTGCCGACATTGTGTCATCCACGTGGATGCAACAGATTGAAGGGAGGTGTTCTATGTACGCTACAGATGTGATCTGGTGGGGCTATACCATCTTTATGGTGGCCGTTGCCCTGTTCATGCTCTACTTCGCCCAAAAGGTGCGGCGGAAAGGAGGAGAATAGCCATGGATAAAGAAGAACGAATCTGGTTCGGGGTGCTGATCCTGGTGGCCCTGGTGTTCAATGCTGTCACCCTATCGCCTCTGGTGCCCTGGCAAAAATGGCTGCTGTGGTCTCGTCCAACCCCCGACAGGCAAATCACCATCGAGGCCGAAAACTACCGGTTCCACCTTCCGCCCCAGGGCATTGAGGTCAAAGCGGGGGAATTTGTGGAGTTTGTGGCTACTTCTAGGGACGTGACCTACGGATTCGGGGTGTTCAGGCCAGACGGGACGATGGTTTTTCAGATGCAGGTGGTCCCTGGCTACAAAAACAGCATCCTCTGGAAGTTCGACACTCCTGGCACGTACGACGTTCGCTCCACCGAGTATTCAGGCCCCAGACACCCGGAGATGTTCATCGAGGATGCCATACGAGTGAGCCCATAAGGAGGTGGTCAAGATGGAACGGATCGGTTGGCAAGAGAAGTGGACGCTGCGGTATGCCGTGGCCGGACTGGTGTTTCTGGCCATGGCCGGTTTTGAGGGCATCCTGATGCGGATACAGTTGGCAGCCCCAGGGGCCTTGCGGGGCATGGAAGCCTTGCTGATGCACATCCGGCCGGTTACCCACGAGCCCTCGCCAGCGGAGCTGTTCTACGGGATGCTGACGGTGCACCCGGTTGTGGGAATCTATGGCTTTGCCTACCTGTGCGTGATGGGCGCTTTCTACTTCCTGGTGCCTTTCCTGCTCAAAAAGGAGATCCGGCATAAGGGACTGGTCCCGCTCAACTTTGCTTTGCAGGTCACCGGCGTTCTGACCTGCTGGATGTCCGGCTTCTTTGGTCTGTTCAACGCCCTCTACACCTTATACTGGCCCTTGCCGGTCTCATACGACCGGGTGCCGCTGGCGGGGAGCATCGCCTTCACCGTTGGCGCAGCAGTCATCATGGTCAACGTGCTCCTGTTCGCTTTCAACCTGTTCAGCACGGTCCTCAGCAAGAGCAACCCCCATTCCTACAGTTTCAGGCAGTTTCTGCTCTCGGCCTTTGGGATTCCTCGGCTGCTGCGCTGGCTGGGCCTGAAGAAGGGCGATGGCCCCAACCCCAATTACGGGGAACTGCCCGTCTTTATCGTTGCCGTGAGCCGGGGCTCCATTGACACGGTGCTCAACGCCGTCGTCTTGCTCTCCGCCGGGGTGCTAATCCTGGTCTACGGCCTGGCAACTCTGTTCAAATCGCCGCTCAATCCCGGTGCGGTGGATGCCCTCGTCTACAAAAACTGGTTCTGGTGGGGGCTGGATATGGTCGCCGACGGGAATGTGCTGATCTATACGGCGGGTGTATGGTATCTCCTCATCCCGCTGTTGGTGAACCGCAAACTGTACGGCGAATCGGTGGTGCGGACGGTGATCCTGGCCGACCTGCTGGTTTCCCTGGGCGTGTGGAGCCACCACCTCCTCGGCGACCGGGTCCAGCCGCTGGTAATGAGGCTGCTCTCGGGGCAGTTCATCACCTGGGGGGAATTCTTCACCATGGGCCTGACCATCTTTGCCTCCCTGATGACCATCTGGCTGGCTAGGCCGGTAAAGTTCACCTCCGCGCTGAAGTTCATCCTGGGCTCCATCTTCGGGTTCGTCATCGGTGGGACGGCCGGGTTGATCCAGGCCAACCTCGGGCTGAACCTGGTGTTCCACAACACCCAGTGGGTCATCGGGCCTCACGCCCACGTCCTGCTCCTGGTCGGCGTGGGGATGCTGCTGTTCGCCGTCATCTACGCCTTGATCCCAATGCTGACGAAGCGGGAAATCCGCAGCCAGTGGCTGACGGACATCCACTTCTGGGCCTGGCTGGTGGGTGCCCTGATCATGACCTATGCCATGGGACTGGCTGGTTCGCGGGGCATGCTCCGGCGGATGCTGTACACGACCACCCTGTATCAGCCTTATATGGCGGTGGCCCTGATTGGCGCGCTCCTGATGGCGGTGGGCTTTGTCGCTTTCCTGGTCAACATCGTCGGCACGCTGGGACGGGCGAACGTACTCGGTCTGGTCACGCCGGAGCGGTGGCGGTCGTCCCGATCCGGTCCGGCAGGTTCATAAAATGCGACAGAAAGTCAGATCTGACAGGTCGAGAGATGGCTTGTTTCGATGCCCTGGCCTCGGGCTATGACCTCTTTATGTGGCCGCTGGAACGGGCCCTTTTTGCCCGACTGCGTCAGCGAGCTCTGCGCGAGCTCTGCCCTTCCGCCTCAGCGCGTTTAGTATTGGAGGTGGGAGTAGGGACGGGGGCCAATCTGTCGTTCTATCCGGCCCACACCTGCGTGGTGGCTGTGGACGCCAGCGCCGAGATGCTGGCGATGGCCCGCCGCCGCCAGACACGCGCCGTGGTACAGTTGGCCCAGGCCGATGTCCATCGCCTGACCTTTCCCGATGGTATCTTCGATGAAGTAGTCGGCTCCTTCCTTTTCTGCAACGTGGCCGATCCCTCGACCGTCCTGCAGGAGGTGCGCCGTGTGTTGCGCTCCGGCGGCCGGCTGGTCCTGCTGGAGCATGTGCGCGGGGCCCATCCCTGGGTGGCCCGCCTGACAGACCTTTTGGACCTGCCCTGGCATGCCTGGAATCGGAGCTGTCACCTGAACCGGGAGACCGAAGCCGCAGTGGTCTCAGCCGGCTTCACCATCACCCGCAGCGAACGGTACGCCCTGGGCATCGTCCAACTCATTGAGGCTGTGCCTGTGTAGGGCAGGTTGCTAACTTTCTACAACGGCCAGAGAACCAACCCGATCCCCAGGCCCAACAAAGCGATTGCCAATAAGCCATCGGCCCGTTGAAAGCGCACCGGTTCCCCCCGCCGCACCGTGGGCTCGAAGGCGCGGGCAGCCGCCGCGTTGACCACATCGTCGCTGTGTCGCAGGGCGTTGGCGATGACGGTGACCAGAAACAGCCTCAGGGCCTGCCAGGGGCGGCGAAACCCACCCCGCAGGCGCAGGGTGTGGTAAACTGTCTCACTGGTTTCCTGCAGAGCGGGCAGCAGGTTCAGCGCCACTCCCAGGGCAAAACCAAGCCCTTTTAACCCCACCGTCTCGAAAAGCCGGGCTATCTCCGAAACCGAGAGGGCGCTGAGGGCGACGCTGAAAGCCACGGTCAGGCAGAGAGCCCGCAAGGCCATCCACAACCCCATCCAGAACCCGGCCCGCGAGAGATGGAGCCAGCCCCAGGCCAGGTCCTTTTCGCCCAGTACCAGAGGGCCGAGGGCCAGCGCCAAAAGGATCAGGGTCCAGAAGCGGGGCCGGCGCAGAGGGCGCAATCCATTGCCGCCGGTGAGGAGGGCAAAGAGGAACACACTGCCCAGCAACAACACCACCTGTCGGTCCGGCAGTAAACCGACCATAAGCAGTGTCCACAGCAAAAAGACAAGATAGCTCCAAGAACTCACCTGGTCCCCTGCATCCTACCCCTCTCTCACCAGCCGTCGTTGCACAGCGCCGCCCAGGTCCCAGGCCAGCCAGCCGGCCACGGCCCCGACAACGAGCCGGATGACAAAAAGTATCACCAGGATGGCGATGCCGTAGCGGATGTTGAGGCCCAGCCAGGCACTGCCCTCCTTAACCATCTTGATGGCCACCTCCGTCAATCCCTGACCGTAAAGCAGACGCATCATCACGAACTTGTGGAAAAAGTTCCAGGCGACGGCCAGCGCCCCGGCCAGGGTGAAAGCCCAGCGCGATGGCCGATGGGCCAGGAGAAGTCCGGCCTCCATCAGCAGGCTTTCGGCCAGGATAGCCACCATCGGCCCGACCTTCACCCCGCCCAGGCTGAGGGCCTTTAGCAGGGCCGTCACCACGCCGATCATCAGCACGCTGCCGGTGTGGGGCACAAAGTGGCGCCCCGTCAAAGCGACGACAGCCCCCAGCCCACCCATGATTACCCCCACCAGAAAGGTATCGGCCAGCGGGGGAAAGATGACGTGCAGGTAGGCCCCCAGGGTGATCTCGATGGCTCCCCAAAGCGCGCCAAACACAGCAATGTAGACCCAGTCTCGTGTGGTGAATGTCTTCACTGTTCCTCCTTGAACACGAATTACGTTTTACGTCCTTTGACCGCCGAAGGTCTCTGACCGAGGCAGGGGATGAGCTCGGTGAGGACACCTTCACCCATCGTGGGCGCACGAATCACGTTTCACGCCTCACGAATAATGCGCCCTTCCTCCAGCCGGATGATCCGCCTGGCGTAGCGGCAGACCAGCCTGTCGTCGTGGGTAATGAGGAGGATGGTCTGCCCGTTGTGGTTTAGCCGGATGAGTGACTCCATCATAAGGCTCAAGTGGGCCCAGTCCTGTCCCATGGTCGGCTCATCCAGGATGAGCAGATGAGGGGCTGTGGAGAGAACGGCGGCCAGGGCTGTCCGCTGCTGCTCCCCTGCGCTCAGGGCGGCTGAGCGACGGTGGCGCAGCGCCATCAAATCGGTCGCGGCCAGAGTCATCTCAACCTGCTCTTTTACCGTCAGGCCCAGGTTGCGGGGGCCGAAAGCAATTTCTTCTTCTACCGTCTCACACACCAGTTGGTCCAGGGGGTTTTGGAACAGGAACCCTACCCGCCGTCCTAAAGGGAGGCGGCGGAGCTTTTCGTCCCAGATGATTTTCCCTCGCCGCGGGCGCAGAAGCCCGGCCAGAACTTTGGCCAGCGTGCTTTTTCCGGTGCCATTGTCCCCCACCAGGGCCACGAACTCTCCTAGGTAGAGGGTCAGGTCCAGGTCCTGCAGAACCGTCCGGTGCCCGTAGCCAGCTTCCAGACCCTGGATGGTAACCAGCGGTTGGGTGGAGAGATGTTTGAGGGATTGGGGTGGCCTAACCCCCTGGCTCTCTTCCCTGAGAGAGAGGGGGAAAACCTCCCCTCCCCGATGCGGGGAGGAGCCCTCGAAAACGTCCTCCGGCCGCCCATCGGCCACAAGGCGGCCGTCTTGCATCAGCAGCACGCGGTCGGCCAAAGGGGCGACAGCATGCAGGCGGTGCTCGATGACCAGGATGGTCAGCCCTTGCTCTCGATGAAGTTGGGCCAGGGTGGACATGACTTGCTCCGTCCCCCGCCAGTCCAGGTTGGATGTCGGTTCATCCAGGATGAGGACCTGAGGGCGCAGGGCCAGCACTGAAGCGATAGCCACCCGCTGCTGCTCGCCGCCGGAGAGGGTGCGTATGGCCCGGCCTCGCAGGTGAGGGATGCCTGTGGCGTCCAGGGCGAAGGCGACCCGCGCTGCAACCTCTGCGGCTGGCAGACCCAAGTTGCGGGGGGCGAAGGCGATCTCTTCCTCCACTGTGGCATTGAAGAGTTGGGTGGCGGGGTTCTGAAAGACCAGCCCCACGTGGGCTGCCAGTTCAGGGAGAGAGTGGGTGGCCGTGTTCAGTCCATCCACTACCACCCGGCCTGTCGTCCTGGCCGAGACGGCATGGGGGATGAGGCCGTTCAGCGCGCGGGCCAGGGTGCTCTTGCCGCAGCCCGAGGGCCCGCTGAGCAGCACAAACTCGCCTCGTCTCACGGTGAACGAGACGCTCTCTAAAGCGGGCTGTTGCCCGTAGCGCACAGTCAGGTCAGTGACTTCAATCATCACCACCTCTCCCCCAGAGCCTCTCCACAATCTGCCGGGGCAGTTCATCCCGCTCTTCTTCCGTGACGTTGAAGGTAGCGGGCCTGACGCTTTTCCAACGCCGGCGCAACCGATCCAGAAGTTCCGGGCGTACCACGATGAGGGTATGCGTCGGCTCCCTAATCGGCAACAAGTCCAGGATAGGGGCGAATCCCTCGCCCTGCTCCAGCTCCAGGGGACCGATTTCGTCTATCATGAAGAGGTCGCACCCTGCGGTGGCTGCCCTTCTCAACACCCTCAAGGCTCTGGCCAGACCATCGGAGTCGAAGCTGTAAGGGCCCACCCGGGGGCCGCCCAATTCCAGGTCGGTGCGGGCCAGGAGCCAGCGTTCGCCGCTGCCCACGTCCATTGCTTCCAGGCCCACTTTCGTTCCCTGGCTGTCATAGAGGGCGGGCGTGAGCACTCCGCCGGGTTGGTACCCCCTTCGGCGGGCCAGCCCGGCCACGGCCTGGCAGACGGTTGTCTTGCCCACGCCGCGCTTGCCCGTCA
>JBBIJG010000004.1:0-4022 GCA_037446095.1 Caldilineae bacterium | reverse complement strand
GCGGTGGCAGTATCTCAGCCAATCCATGATGGCCTGAATCTGTCCCTGGCGGAAACGGAAGATCAGGTGCTCAAAGCCCTCGGTAGCGGCTCCTTCCTGCAAACGAACCAGTTGGGCTTGGCAGGTCTCCAGTTGGGTGTCAATGACCCGTTCTATCATCTCTGCTCCCAGGAGTTGGGCCAGGAAAAGCTTGGCCAGGAACTCGACCCGTATCAGGCGGGGGTTAGTGATAGGTTTTTCCATCCATTGCAGAAAAGCCACCCGCCCCGCTGGAGTGAGGTGATACACCTTCCGGGCCGGGTAGTTCTCCTGCGGTTCTACCGTCACCTCCACATAGCCCTGCCCTTCCAATTCTTTGAGTGCTTTGTACATCTGGCTCAGGCCCAGATGCCACACCTGTCCCAGGGCCGAGGGGGTGGTGAAATAGCGATGGAGTTCGTAGCCATGCATCGGTTTCTGGGTCAACAGGCCCAACAAGGCCCATTCGGGGGCCAGTTCTTTCTTCATCGGCAACACCTTGGCCTGTATGAGATACTCACTTTTGCAATACTCACATTGTGAATAGCCCTTGAAATTGTAGCACACAAAATACCAGGTGTCAAGTCTCAGACTGCCAACCCCAAGAACCGTGCTGGAGTATTGTGTCGCTTTCCATTGGGCCAAGAACCCTGCTCTGCGCGCTAAGAAAGCTGCCAAGTCCATGTGCGTCACGACCAGGTCCTCTCCACAGACTAAACTTCCCCGCGTGCGCTGGATGAACGTGCGGGTGGCATACTGCCTGAGATGCCAGCGTTCGTATCCCTGGCAAACTGAGCTTTGCGCCCAGTGTGGAGCCAGGCTCACGCCCAAAATCGAGCGCGTGGAGGTCGAAGAGCGCTGAGGCTTGGGGTGGCCTGCAAACGGCAACAGGGCTTGCCCGCCGGCGGGCAAGCTCTGTCACTCCTATAATCAGGAAAATTGGCCCCAAAACTTTAAGGTTCGCAGGGGAAGTGGGGGGCAAATCAGGACAAAGTGTGGTATAATATCTACGCTATTCCCTACGGTGAGAGGTTCAATGTCCGATCATTCCCTTGCTCGCGACTTTGTCCGTTTTGTGCTGGATAACTATCCCCAAACCCCCTGGCCGGCCCTGTACGATTGCATGGTAAACGCGGCGGTCATGCGCCGTTTCCGCGGCCTGGGCCTTTCGGACCTCCGGGCGGCCGGGGTGCCCCTCTCCCTTGCGGCCATGGATGAGCTGGAGAAACTCATCGAGGAAGCGCGCCGTCTGCCCCCAAACTAACAGAACCCAGGATAACATTCCCATGCGTTACTACGGCAACGTGGTTCGACCGCCCAGCGAAGCCTGGAGCTACATCCTCCAGATCACCTACGGTTGCTCTCACAACCGATGTACCTTTTGCTCCACTTACCTGGACAAGCCCTTCCAGGTCCGCCCGGCCCGCGAGGTGATGGAGGACATCGCCATGGCTCGCTCAATCATTCCTCACACGCGCCGGGTCTTTCTGGCCGATGGCAATGCCCTGGTGCTGAGCAACCGCCGGTTAGTGCCCATCCTGGAGGCCCTGAACGACGCTTTCCCCAACCTGGAGAGGGTGAGCATCTACGCCAACGCCCAAGACATCCTGCGTAAGAGCGAAGAGGAACTGGTTACCCTCCGCCGGAAAAAGTTGAGTCTGATCTACATGGGGCTGGAGAGCGGAGACGAGGAGATTTTGCAGCGGGTGAAAAAGGGAGCTACGGCAGCGGAGATGATCGAGGCGGTGAGGAAAGCCCAGGCCGTCGGCTTCCAGATGTCGGTCATCGGGATTCTGGGACTGGGTGGACGTGAGCGCTCCAGAGAACACGCCATCGCCACAGCACAGGCGGTCAGCGCTATGGACCCGGCCTATTTCTCTCTGTTGACGTTGATGGTGGTGCCCGGCACGGAGCTTCACCGGCAATGGAAGGCTGGGGAGTTTGTGCTGATCAAGCCTCTGGAGATGCTGGCAGAGATGCGGGTGATGATCGAACACATGGAGGGCCTCACCCACTGCGTCTTCCGCACCAACCATGCTTCCAATTATCTGCCCCTGGCGGGCACGTTGCCCCGGGACAAAGAGAGGCTGCTGGCTACCCTGGACTGTGCTCTGGCCCAGGGAGAAACGGTTCTGAGGCCAGAATATCTGCGTGCCCTGTAGGAGTCCAGGCCCCGGAGAGCCGTAAACCTCCAACAATCAGAATAGCTTGAGAATGTTGGATTAGTTTCTGTAGCGTTCATTTTCCCCAACGGCGGTGCCGGTGGCGACGGTCACTTTGCCCGCCCTTTCCGCCGCCCAGAGAGGCCAGATTGCTTCTGGAACTGGCTGCGGCTGGCCGCTGTTGACTCCGGCGCTCCAGAGCGTCAAGCAGATACGTGGCCAGGCGTGGAGCCACCTCGCGCCCCAGGAAAGCCAACGCCGCTCCCACGACCGGCACGACTCTGCTCCGACGTGGCTCAGCCAGGGCCACCTCAGGCGCAGGTTGCAACATCTTCTGCTCCCGCCGGATTTGCAATCCGGCGTCGTGGAGCGAAATCGCCTTCTCTTCGGCAGGCTCGATCACCGCCAGAATCGCCTTGTTGGGGCAGGTTTCGACGCAGGCCTGGCACTCGTTGCATCTATCCTGGTCAATGTGGGCCACGCCATCGCTCACCCGAATAGCTTCGACCGGGCAGGCATCTTCACAGACACCGCAGCCAGCGCACTTTTCGCTATCAACGTAAATCATCTCTTATCACCTCCTCTCCGCTTCTCGCGGGGCCTCCGTCGCCGGGTCTCCTCCTCATCCAGGAAAACCACCTCCGGCCGGGTGGCCTTGTAGACATTCAGTGCAGGCAAGCCCGCAAACGCGGCCTCAATCTCGTCCATCTCCGCCGGGCTCAGGGGCGGCACGGGACTGGGGGTAGCGGCGTGTTGAGCTCAGCCGCCAAGCTTTTGCTGGGCCGCTGTCAACGCCCGGTTGGCCTGCTCCAGGGCCTCGGCAGCGGCCCGGATGTCCGCACCGGCTTCCCCGGCCCGCTCGGCCCACTGGCGGAACTCGGCCGCGTGCTCGGCGTTGTGCTCAATCCAGTGCGGCAACAATACCCGCAGCTTTTCCAGATCAGTTACGGTTCCCATCTCATCCCTCCGGTGGCGGCTCCGGGGAGTCGCCCTCAAGAGTTCGCTGTTCGGGCACCAGTACGATGGTGTGCTTCAGGAAATCAATCCGCCCGATGCGAGCCTGCACTGTCTGCGGTTCCTCAAAAAAGGTGCTCAGCCGCACCCCATCCGCCGTCGTTTCCAGCAGGATGACATCCTGCATGATTTCTTCTGATTGTTCCTGCCCCTCTCGGGCCAGGTAGGCTGTTGCCTGACACATTTCTTTCCTCCCTCACTTTTCATTCTCCTCGTTCAGCGCCAGACGGGCTTTGATGCCCTCCCACATCTGTCGCAGCGCCTCCGTCACCAGCCCGTTGGTGTAGGCTGTCACCGGCTGGCCCTGCACCATGGCCTCGGTGACCACGGTGTCGAAGGGGATGCGCCCCACCACGACGACGCCCTGCTCAGCGCAGAAGGCTTCGATCTCCGCTGCTCGCCTGGGGTTGACGTCTACCTTGTTGATGCAGACCAGGGCCGGCACGCCAAAGTGATCGGTGGTGGCCAGGATGCGCTTCAGGTCGTGGATGCCGGAGACGGTGGGCTCCACCACCAGCAGGGCCAGGTCGGCCCCCGCGCTGGCCGAGATGACCGGACAACCGATGCCCGGCGGGCCATCCACAATGAGCAGCTCGCGGCCCTCGTCCAAAGCCAACAGTCGTCCCTGTTGTTTGACCAGGGTCACCAGCTTGCCCGAGTTCTCCTGCGCGGCGAAGAGGTGGGCGTGAAAGAGAGGTCCGAAGCGGGTGTCGGAGCGGAACCAGCGCCCGGCCACCTGCTCTTCCATGCGAATGGCCTCTGCCGGACACTGGTAGAAACAGGAGGCGCAGCCCTCGCAGGCGAGGGGGTCTATGGTGTACCTCACCC
>JBBIJG010000003.1:14913-24868 GCA_037446095.1 Caldilineae bacterium | reverse complement strand
AACAATGTCAAGTTAGTATATTGGCATGAGATGAGAACATGGCGACGATGGGCATCGTCCTTGACGAGTTGACCAGGGAGAGGTTGCAGAGGCTGGCCGAGCGGGCGGACCGGTCGGTGAGCGCACAGATTCGCTATCTCATCAACCGTGAGTACGAGTTTCCGGCGGCGAGGGGGCGAAAGAAGAGGCCCCGCATGCCCACGGATGATTATACTACCGCCGACGAGGATTGCCAAAGTGGATGCGTCCGCCGTCGGCGGCACAGAAGCGCTATCAGGGGCTGGCGAGACCGTTGTCGTATGTGCCAGGTGGTGGCCGATTTGCAAAGCGATTTTGCCTGGTCGCAGCGCCAGAGAGAAGATGCCGGGTATTCTATCCTCTACCACGTCCTGACCCTCGACAATGAATTGGTCCGATCAGGCTTTTCGGCTCTATTCGCTGTTGTTGAGGCACGCTCAGCTTTCGACACCTGGCTCAAGGACACGCGGCTGCTCTCCTGCCAGGACGACGTCTTTGTCGTCGGTGCTCCCAGCGAGTTTGCCAGAGACTGGCTGGAGGGCCGCCTGCTCGCGACTGTCGAGCGGATCCTGGTGGGCATGGTGGGGCGTCCGGTGGAGGTGCGGTTTGTGACGCGGGAAGCGTAATGCGTGGGACGTGACTTGCGCAAAACAGCCTGTTGGTGTATAATAATATAGAACATACGTTCTACTCTTCCATCTAGGGCCAGGGAGAGTCTGCAGGGCTTTGCTCCTTCAGCCCGGAGGTTTAGCTCCGGGCAGCGGCTCCCGCCGGATTTGCAATCCGGCGGCCCGCCGACTGGATTACAAATCCAGCTGGAGCAGGGGTGAGGAGTACAAAGTCGGATTATTTCCTCAAAATTCATTATCGTCGGGCGGGCTGATGCCGCAAAAAAACCACCCCTCCAGGGGAGGGGGTAGAGGGCGGGGGCTATCCGCCAAATGGAGTGCGAAATTTAGACCGAGGATACCGACACTTTTGCGCTATACCCTTGAAAGGGGGCGAGAGCATGACTCGATATCTGTACATTGGGATGCTGCTGGTTTTCGCAGCAGTGGCCGCGGCCCTGGGCGCGGCGATTGACCGGGGTGATGTGCGATCTCCCCTCCTCACCCTCTACTGTCTCCTGCCTCTGGTCTTTGCCGCGCTGGCCGGGGTGCTGGGCCTGTGGTACCTGTGGCGCTCCCTCCGGCCGCGGCTGCGGGAGAGGGAGGTGGCCATCGAGCGGGCGCGGACCGATTTTACCCCCACCGAGCGGGGCTTTGCCCCGCGCCTGATTCAGGGCAAGGTGGTCAACCCCAACGTGGTGGCCTCGGCGGTCACCCCGCTGGAGGGAGCGGAGTGGCCGGAGGAGGTGCCCGAAGAGCGGCGGCTGGCCGGGGTGCTGGGTTGGCACCTGTCCAACGCCCCACCCGGCCGTCCGCTGAAGTTGCCCACGCGGACGGCGCTGCCCATCCCGGAGCCGGAACCTTCGCCCTGGGAGGTGTCGCATGTGGAGCGGCTGCTCCTGGAGGCGGGGGAGGGTGAAGAGTAAAACCTCACGCTGGGCGAAGGTATCCCCTCGGCGCCTCGGTCGGAAGACCCTTCGACAGATTCAGGGCAGGCTCTTTGGCGAGCGAAACTTAAGGAGTGAAAGGCGATGGATGATGTCAAAACCCAGACAAGGGAAGCGGCGCAGCTGATACGGCAGGGTCTGACCCAGTTGGGCCACTGCTATCGCACCAAAGACGGCGACCTGGTGGAGGTCAGCTTCGCCGGTGTGCAATTCGTGGGCGACGCCTATGCCCTGGTGGAGGTGGACACCCGCCGCCTCCCGCCTCGCGTATCTATCGCCCAACTGGTGCATCCCGACACCCTCCACCACCTGACGGCGGTGGTGGGCAGGCCGGTGAAGCGCCTCAACACCACCGGCCTGACCTACTGCGTGGTCCTCAAGCCGCAGGAGAAGCAGCGGCTGCCCCGGAGGGTGGACCTGGACCTGAGCCACCGGCCGGCGGGGGAGTACATGATCGGCTTTGGTCTCTCACGGGAGGGGGAGGTGTGGGAGCCACTGGAGAAGCTGTGCCACATGGTGGTAGCCGGCTCCACCAATGCCGGGAAGTCGGCCTTCCTGCGCTCGCTGCTCTACCAGCTTGTCAGGCAGCCCTTGCCGGTGGAGCTGTACCTGACGGACATGGAGGGGCTGACTTTCGCCGCCTTTGAGGGGATGCCCCAACTGGCACATCCCATCGCCGGGAGCGTGAAGGAGGCGACAAAGATCGCCTTCCGGTTGGTGCAGGAGATGGAGCGGCGGGCGGTGCTGTACCAGGCCACCGGCTGCTTCCCGGAGAAGCTGTCGGAGTATCACCAGGCCGTATCTACTCACCTGCTCTCGCCGGGTTTGCAATCCAGCGGGTTCAAGGGGCGAAAACCGAGGCGAGTTGGTCACTATGGGCCTGGATTACAAATCCAGGCCGAGCGAGGTGAGCAGTTACACCAGGCCGTTCTCAACTCTCCACTCTCTACTCTCGAATCTCGCCTTCCCTGGATCGTGGCCGTCTTCGACGAGTTCACGGCGCTGGTGGACGAGGCGGGCAAGAACAGTGACCTCTACCGCCTGATTGGGCAACTGGCTATGCGGGGCCGTAAGTACGGCATCACCCTGGTCCTGGCCGGGCAGGATTTCAAGGCGGACCTGTTGAACACGCGCATCACCAACCAGTTGCGGACGCGGGTGCAGTTTGGCTGTGCCACGGCCTACCAGAGCCAGGTGGTGCTGGGTCGGGCGGGGGCGGAAAAGATCACCGTGCCGGGGCGGGCGCTGGTCTCCTTCGGGGGGAAGATCGTGGAGGTGCAGACTTTTTGGGTGGACAAAGGAAGAATCAGCGAAGCAGCAAAGCAGCGAATCAGCAAACTATCGGCTGAGGAGCGGGCATTGGTGCGGTATGCTCTGGAAAAGTTGGGAGGCAGGTTCCACATCCGTGCCCTGGCGGAGGCTTTTCGGGGGCGGGTGAGCCAGCGGCGGATTGAGGGGTTGTCGCGGGCGTGGGAGGCGCGGGGGTGGCTGGTGCCCGGCCCGACACGGGCCGATGGGAAGACCATCAACGATGAACTCAAGGAGCTGGCCGATGCGCCTTGACATCTTTTTCGGCGATGATATACGCAACGCGCTCCTGGCCGCCGACGAGGCCAGCACAGCCACGGCCCGGGCCTGCGTCGCCGCCGGTGGTGACCCGACGGTCCTGCGGGCCTACCTGGAAGGTTACCGCGCCGCGTTGACTACCGTGGCCCTGGCCTTCGGCCTAGAGCCGGGCATCATCTTTACCGGCGCGACGCCTTTGAGAGTTCTATCGGCCATCGGCCATCCGCTGGAAAAGCGATGATTTGATGATTCCGATGATTTTGATGACAAGCCTTTTTCTTTGCGCCTGGCCGGGGAATGCGGTAGAAGTTCTATCAAAGTTTGAACGGAGGATGAAATATGCCCTGTGACCCATGCCTGATGCTCCTCTACAGGAGCTTCAGAGGCGCCGAGAACATCCGAAAGGTCTTTTTCGCCCTGGGCGGGGAAGAGTTTCCGACTCACGACACCCTGATGCGGGAAACCGAGCTGACTCTCCATCACGTGCGGGATGGGCTCAACTTTCTGCGCGGTGCCGGCCTGGTGTGGGGCGACAACTGTCATGGCCTTTCTGAAGGTGGGTGGCGGCTGCTCGAACTGCTGCGCCATGCGGAGCAGCCGGAGCCGTCGGCGGCCTTGTGCGACGATTGTTTGCTGGAGATCGGCACGCTTTTGCCGGCCGATGGGTACATGGTGCTGGCGCAGTTACGCGGGCGGGGGCTGTGCAGCCGACATGAATTGCTCATTGGCACGGGGCTTACGGTGGCCAAGTTGCGCGAGGCGCTGGTGGTTTTGGAGGGGGCGCAACTGATTCAGGGCGCGCGGGGGCGTGTTTTCCGCCTCTCGGAGGCGGGGCAGCGGTTGGAGTGGCTGCTGCAGCGGCAGAGAGTGACAGGGCCGGGGGCCCCACCTGGCGTGAGCCGGTAGCCGAAGGCATTGCCTTCGGCTACCCCTATTACCCCCACCAGCGGTGGGAGCTTCGGATGGAAAGGAGAGGACAATGAGCGAGAAGATTAAGGGCGTTCGGCCGAACGCCCCTAAGCGCAGTCTGCGTTTTGCCTTCATCGGCAGTGGGGAAGGAGGGGGGCGGATGGCGGCCACCTTTGGGCGCATGGGTTACCCGGCGGCGGCCATCAACACCACTGCCGCCGACCTGGCCCGCCTGCATTTGCCCGGCGCGCAGAAGCTGGTCCTGCCCATTGCCGCCGGCGGCGCGGGCCAGGAGCCGGAGCTGGGCCGCCGGGCGGTGCTGATACACGAAGCGCGGGTGCGGGCCTTCCTGCGGGCCATGACCCTGGAGGCCGACCACGTGATGCTGTGCGTGGGCGGCGGCGGAGGCACGGGCACGGGCAGCCTGCCAGAGCTGGTGCGCCTGCTGCGGGAGCTGAAACGCCCGGTAGGGGTCATCTACACCCTGCCCCGCACCGTGGAAGGCACGGCGGTCAAGGTGAATGCCCTGCGAGCGTTGCTCGAGGTCTACGGGATGGCCCAGGTGGGGGAGGTCTCGCCCCTGGTTTTGGTGGACAACAACCGCATCGGCGAGCTCTTCCCCGACGTGTCGCTGGCCCGTTTCTGGCCGGTGGCCAACCAGTTCCTGGCCGACCTGTGGGACGCCTTCAACCGGCTCAGCGTGCGGGAGAGCGAGTTCTACTCGGCGTTGGACGGCACCGACTATCTGCGGCTGCTTGGGGCGGGCAAGTGTGCGGCGTTGGGCTACGCTGAGGTGACCGACCTGAAGAGTCCGGTGGGACTGGCGCGGGCCATGAGCGAGGCGGTACACGGCGGGCTTTTGGCGGAGGGCTTCGACCTGGCCACAGCCTCGGCGGTGGGGACCATTATTGTGGGCTCGGCCAATACCCTGGTGCATCTGCCGGCGGCCTACCTGGACAACGGCCTGCGGGTGGTGAAGGAGATCATGGGTGGAGGCTATGCCTTCAGCGGGGTGTATGCCGACCCATCGCTGTACGGCCGGTTGAAGCTGTACGTGCTGTTCGGGGGGCTGGACCTGCCGCTGGAGCGGGTGCAGGAGCTGGGGCGCGATACCCAGAGGGAGTACGAGGTGTTGCGGGAGAAGCTGCAAATCAGCGGATCAGCAAATCAGCAGATTGGCGGGTTCCCAAATCTCTCTTTTCTAGAGGGCGGGCTGCGGTTGGAGCGGGGCGAGGATGGCGATGACAACGTCTTTGCCCGGATGGCCCGGCGGCGGCGGTGAAGAGTGAAAGCATTTTGAGAGTTGGAGTAGAGCCTTTAGGCGGGTTTTGGGGCTGGCGAACCAAAGCCGCAGGCATTGCCTTCGGCTACGCCGGGAGTGCGAAAGAAATTTCGGAGGTGCGAAATGTAGGCTTTGGGCGAACCATGGTCTGTCAGGCGGAGGAAATTCGAATCCTCGCATCAGCGGCCAGGGCCCCGTTCTCCAGGACGATGAGGGGGTTGATGTCCATTTCGGCGATGGCTGGAAAATCGAGCAAGAGCTGTGAGAGCCTGAGCAGGCAATCCATCACCGCTTCCACGTCCGAGGGTTTTTCTCCACGGATGCCCCGTAGCAGGCGGCTGCCTTTCACCTCGGCGATCATCTCCTCGGCGTCTTGCCGGGTGAGGGGAGCCACACGGAAGGCCACATCGTCGAATACCTCGGCGTAGATGCCGCCCAGCCCGAACATCACCACCGGCCCAAAGCTGGGGTCCTGCTTGCCGCCCAGGATCACCTCCCGGCCGCCGGAGATCATCCTCTGGAGCAGGAAACCCTCAACAGGTGCGCCAGGCGCTTGGGTCTGTACGCGGTGCAGCATCTCTGCGCAGGCTCGCCGTAAATCCTCCTCGTCCTCGATGCCCAGGGCGATCCCACCTACATCTGACTTATGGGAGATATGGGGAGAAAGGATTTTGAGGGCCAGAGGATAGCCCAGTCTCTCTGCGGCCTGCGCTGCTTCTTCCGGGTTGGAGGCTGTGGCCCACTCCGCCACCGGGATGCCATAGTTCCGGCAAAGTTCCAATGCCTGGTGGGTCATCAAGAGGCCCTCCTTGACCGCGAGGGGCTGCGGAGGGTGGAGCGTTCCACTCTCCGCCCTCCATTCTCCACGTTCCGCGCCCCATGTTCGGTAGTGATCCCGTGAGATGGCTAGGGCTTCCATCGCTTCTTCAATTTCGCTGAAGATGGGGTATTCCAGGCCCTTTTCGAGCGAAAAGACCTCATCGCTTTCGGAGAAGGGACACAAAGCAACCGGTTTGTTGTATTTGGCCACCAGTTCCTGCACGGCCTGGATCAGGTGATGGGCTGCTTTCCGCTCCAGGAGGCTGCTGTATTCGTGAGCCATCAGCACCGCGTCCACGGCTTCCATTTTCAGGCACTCCTCCAGGATGTTGACATAAATCCTGAAGTCGAAGAGGTCGCCCAGGTCCAGAGGGTTGGTGGGCTCAATGACCTTGGCCCGGAAGAAGTTTTTCACCTTTTCCCGGAAATCCCGGGGGAGGGGATAGAGGTCGAAGCCCAGGGCGGCGGCCATGTCGGCGGCGACCACAGCCCGCCCTCCAGAGCGGGAGATGGCGATCAGGTTGTTGCCTCTCACCGGCGGCAGGGAAAGTCCCTTGGCATAGTTGACCATGCTGCGGAAATTCCTGGCACGGATTATTCCGGCCTGTCGGGCGGCGGCGCTGACAATGCGGTCGTCGTTGGCCAGGGCGGCCGTATGCGACTGGGCGATGTGGGCGCTGGCCTGGCCCAGGTTGGTCTTGTGCAAAAGGATGGGCTTGGGCGAAGAACGGGCCAGCTCCATCAACCGGCGGCCGTTCTGGATGCTCTCCAGGTGAAGGCAGATGATGTCGGTGTCTTCGTCCTCCAACAGGTAGATCAGGTAATCTATTTCGTTCAGGTCCAGCTTGTTGCCCATGCTGATGGCCTTGCTGATCCCCAGGCCGGCGCTGGAAAACAGGTTGATATAGACGAGGGTAACCCCACCGCTCTGCGAGACAAGCGAGACTCGTCCTTTTTTCAGGGTATGGCGTTGGAGGCGGACGAAGGGCAGGCAGACCCCGCTGGCGAGGTTGATCACGCTAATGCAGTTGGGCCCTACAAAGCGGATGCCCCATTGGCGGGCCACGGCAAGCAGCCTCTGGCTTAGTTCCCGACCTGCGGTGGAGAATTCGTTAAACCCTCCCGATTCAATCACCACCCAGCGGATGCCCTGCTGTCCGCAGGCGTCCACCAGACCGGGCACGGTGTGAGCCGGGGTCAGGATCACGGCCAGGTCAATCCCTGGGGGCAATTCCTCCAGCGAGGTATGGATGCGCTGGCCGAAGACCACGCCTCCGTGTTGTCCAACCAGGTGGATCTCGCCTGAGTAGCCGAAGTCCAGCAGGTTGGCTACGATGTTACGCCCCATGTTGGTGGGGCGTTCGGAGACTCCGATGATGACGATGCTATTAGGATTGAAGATCTTGTCCATCTCCGGGAAAAACCCTTCGTATAGCTATTGACTACTGACCACCAACCTCCCAAAGAAAAAAAACCAAAAGAAGACAATCTATGCGAAACAGACTCAGTGTTGCAACGATCCCCCATGGATGCGATAGACCCTCCCTTTCCAACCAATGCCGCTGAGAACTGCCTGACGGATAGAGTCCAGCATGATGAGGAGAGTGAGCAAAACGGTGATAGGGTAGAGGAGGGCAATGCTCCGCGGCAGGCGAAAACGCACAGCTACAGTGTACCACAGCCCACTGTTTAAGAAAACCTGGAAAAGAGTCAGCCGCAGGGCAGGTCCCTCCATTCCCCCCTGCCAGAGCCCTGAGAAAAGGAGCAAGACCGGCCGCAGGAAAAGAAAGCCGTAAAAACCCATCATCAGCAGGCTGGGCAGAAGCCGATACTCCAAAGCAGCAAAGGCGCTTTTGGCCAGCCCGTGCCACGACTCACGGAAACCGTGATAGAAATGGACATCCACCTGCTCTGAGCCATCCAGCAGGGTCACATGGCCACCGGCTTGTCGCATCCGACGGGCCAGGACCACATCCTCGGCGATCTCACCTCGCACCCCGTGGTGACCACCGATGCGCTGGTAAGCCTCCCGGCGAAACAGCATAAACGGCCCCAAGGCCATGGTCAGGAAGGGGATTCGCAGCCGCTCACCCAAAGCCAGCGGGAAACACCCAAGGAGGCCAAAGGGGATAATCGGGAGAACAAGCTGTTCTCCCAAGGTATGGGTGACAGTGTGAGGGATCAGGCTCACCAGGTCAGCCCGGTTCTGCTGGGCCGCTTCGATGGCCCAGGCCAGACTTCCTGGCCGATGGTCCGTGTCAGCATCGGTGAACAGAAGCCAATCCCCCCGGGCTAGCAGAGCCAGTTGGTGACAGGCAAAGTTCTTGCCCATCCACCCCTGCGGCAAGGGTTGACCACGCACCAGCCGCAGCCGCCGGTCTTCCCGCGCCATCTCCGCCACAATGTCGGCTGTGGCATCGGTCGAGCCATCGTCCAACACCAAAACCTCCAGCAGCGGGTAATCCTGCGCCAGGAGCGACTTCAGGCAACGGCGGATGTTACTGGCCTCATTGCGGGTGGGAACCAGCACCGAGACCGGCTGAAAAGCCACCGGCCCCTTCCCGCGCGGAGCCGCCCGCTCCAGCATAAGCAGGTTCGTCATCAGGTTGAAAGCCACCAGCACCAGGATGACAGTCAAGGCCATCTGGTAGTGAACCAGAGACGAGCTACCCCCGCCGCTCATAGCTCCGTCACCGGCTCGCCATTAGCCCCGTCCACCGGCTCCGGGTGGAAACCCGGCCGCCCTTCTGCCCAGGGGTCACGCGCCCAGATTGCCCGCTCATGCGGCATGTCAATAACCTTCTTGACCCCCAGCATCAGAAACAGACCGAGGACGTAGGGCACCGTCCACAGCGGTGCACCAAAGACAGGCGGCAGAAGAATGATGCCCAAAACGAGGGCCTTGTTCATATCCCGAGTAAGGAAATAGGTCAGAACAATCAGGGTGGCGCCGACCAAAGTAGAAAAAGGCAAGAAACCCAGGAGGAAGCCCATCGTCGTAGCTACCCCCTTGCCACCCCGGAAGCGGAGAAAAGGCGAGAAGTTGTGCCCCAAGGGGGCGGCGATGCCGCAGAGCGGAACCGTTACCGGGGAGAGCGCCAACCGGCCGGCCATCAGGTAAGCAGCCAACCCCTTGCCCGTGTCCAGGAGACTGGCCAGCACCCCCCACTTTGGCCCTACCACGTGGTAGACGTTGCGCGCGCCTACATTCCCCTCCCCCCGCTCACGGATATTGATCCCCATCCGCCAGCGGGCGATCAGGTAGGAGAAAGGAGCTGCGCCGAGAAGGTAAGCGATAAGAACAGAGAGAACATCCTGACTGTGTAGAGTGCCCAAGGTAAGCCTCCTTTCCGCCTTTTTGCCAATTGTATCACAACTGGAGTTTGTGTCAAGACGAAGGTGGTTTGACTTTATCCATATCATCCTAACACAAAACTGCGGATGGCCTCAAAGTACGTGTCCGCATGAGCCAGCAGGTCGTTATGGCCAGCGCCCGGAATGAGTACCAGGCGTTTCTTGTCGCCGGGAGCAGCCGAGCTCTCGTACAGGGCCACGCCTTCCGCAGCGGGGATGAGCACGTCAGCCTGGCCGTGGATGATCAGGGTAGGGAGGGAGAGCTGGCCGATCTTGGCCAGGTTGGCAAAGACATCCTGGGCTTCATCCAGGTCCTCCAACACCACACCCAGGCGAGCCAGCAGTCGGGCGGTGTGGGCAAACCCGCTCTCGATGATCAGCCCGGCGAGGGCTTCTTGATGCTGACGGGCCACCTCGATGGCCGCCGCACTGCCCAGTGAGCGTCCCATGAC
>JBBIJG010000003.1:0-14901 GCA_037446095.1 Caldilineae bacterium | reverse complement strand
GACCCGCTGTGGAACCTGGCTCCCGGCCTCTTCCAGCACCCGCCCCAGAGCCCGGAAGACCAGAGGCGCGTCGTGAACCAGGTTGCTGGCCGTAGGCAGGCCGTCACTCCAGCCATAGCCTCGGTAATCGGCTACCAACAGATTGATACCCAGATTAGTGTAGAGAGGAGCGATACTGTCATAGTCCCGGGCAATCTCGCCGTTGCCATGGAAATAGAGGATGAGCGGCGACTGAGGTCCAGCCGGATAAAGGCTATAGCCCACAGAGACACCCGGCTCCACCTCTATCCGACCGTCGTGGGCGGACGGCACCAATGATACGCCCGGCCAACTGCGCCGAGGATAAAACATCACCTGCAAGACGGAAGGCTGATCCAAGATGGTGGGAGAGCTGATTTCAGTCAACACCTCATCTACCTCCCGCTGTCGAGTCTGGCCGCCCAAACACCTTCCGATGGGCACGCTTTTTCTTGCTCATGGCCACCTCGGTGTAGACCCGCGTGGTCTGCGGGGAGGCATGGCCCAAGAGGTCCTGCACCAGAGCCAGGTCGCCCGTCTCGTCCAGCATTTTGGTGCCGAAGTAGTGACGCATGGAGTGGGGGGTGATCCTTTTCTCCTCGTCCTGGCGGTACAGGCCGGCAGCGGCGGCGTGCTTACGGAAAGCGTTCTGCACCGAGTTAGTGGAAAGGGGCAACACGCGGTGGCCGGCCCCCCGGTCGTGGCGGGCGAAGAGGGGTAGGGTGTGCAGAGGCGCACCATCACTCCCATCGCTTCGTGCCGCCAGGTAGGTCCGGATGGCCTGCAAAGCCACCTGACCGATGGGCACCACCCGCTCCCGGTTGCCTTTGCCCCGCACCAGCACCGTGGCCTCTTCGTAGTCCAGGTCGCCCCGGCGCAGGCGCACCAGCTCTCCCACCCGCATCCCGCTGTAGCGCAGCAGTTCCAGCATGGCGATGTCGCGCAGGCGGATCAGCTCCCGGCGCCGGTCGTCGGGGCTGTCGCCATGGAAGGGCGGCACCGACCGGGCCGCATCCAGAAGCCGCTGGACGGCACTCTCCGCCGGGACTCTGGGGACGCGGTGCTCTCTGAGCTGGCGAGCTGCTCCATACTCCTCGTTGAACCGCTCGTAGTCGGCCAGGGGGATCTCGATGAGCCGGTTGCGGAGGAGGTACTTGTAGAAAGCCTGCGCCCCGGTCAGGTAGGTGCTTTTGGTAGCCGGACGGACCTGACCCTGGAAGTGGACCATCACCAGCCAGGGGATAAAGCGCAGGGCGTGGTCCACAGTCAGCTTACCGACATCGGCTGTGGTGGGGGGCAGACCCTCGGCAGCCAGGAACTCGGCCAGCAGGTTCAAAGCTGTGCCGTAGGCCTCGGCGGTGCGTCGTGACTTGCCCTTGTTCACCAAGTCCTCTTTGAAGTCATGCATAGCTTCGGAGATTGTGGTCATGCTACTCTCCATTTACTGCAATAAACGTTACTTAAGATATTTAGTTTATTTACATTCATCCGAAATAACTTATTTCAGACCTGGGCAGCCAGCCTCAGAAGGGGCGGGGCCGCTTGCCCAGGACAAACTCTAGGGTAGGGGAAAGGGCTTGCATGTGCACTGCGAGGGCCGACGTCCGATATATTGATCGCATATGCCTGTGGAGCGGGGGGTGGGGCAGGGCAGTGGATCGCCCGAAATCTGCCCCGGCTATGTTTTGCACAAGTAATCTTATACAAAGCATATTCTAGCGCATTTCAAGCCCTATGTCAAGTTCCAGGGCTCTCCAAAAGCCTCCATTTTCCCAATCCCTCGATCTGGCCAGAAACTGAGGACAATTCCGCCGGAGAAACGCTCTTGACGGCTTTTTTCCCAATGCCGGTGTATTCACATGAATACACTTTTTCCGCCAGAGGGACCTCCCCCACCCCGGAAGGCAATTTCCAGCCCAAGCCATTATGTCTAATTTTCCGGTAGCCGCAAGGCGGAGGTCCTTTGGGGTGTAAATATATGTGGGGGTAGCAACCATTGCTATGCGAAGATACCTCCCCTCATGGCAGAAAAAAAGCCAAGGTTCCTTCCGATATTTGTGACCACGCGATATTGTTATGTCAACAATCGGTTTGCCCGGCATGTCGGGGAAACAAAAAGAGCCTTGCGCACAGCAAGGCCCCATCATGAGTCGGCCCCACCCGCCACCGGGACACACCCACCCCGAGCATTCCCGGCCAGGTCGAGCCTCTCACTATTATTATACCACAAGATAGACCCCTTGTCGAGAGATCTCGAAGATTTTAAGGTTAAAATTTTAGGGGCAAACTCCCCTTCCCCAGTGGTCGTTGAACACCAGATAATCGTCGGCCAGGTGTAGGCTGGCCGTCCAGTAAAGCCTCAGCAACTGTGATATACTTGATTCGCACGTTCAGGCACGGCATCCCCGAAGACTCAGGGCACAGTATCCTGGCGCTGCTGACCAGAGCAACCGGGCTGCTGGCCACCGGCGCAGGTCAGCGGGGCCCGTGCCGCTAACAACTCTCCTCCTTACCTATGGGCCGGGGTCAAGAGACCCCGGCCCTTTGCATTTAACACAGACGGTAACTGCTCAGCCTCCCGCAGGTTTAGCTGGTTCACAGCCAAGACGGTTGGCTTACCTGAGTTTCCGGGGTTCAAAACCGTCTTCTTCGGAGTGAAATGGGCTTCCACCAGAGATGCCTTCCGCCGCAGGCGGTCCGTGCCCGTTAACGCCAACCGACCACCACGGCCTCGCCGGGCAGCGTAAATGACTCGCTCGCTCCGGTTGGCAGATGCACCAGCGTCGCCATACCCTCGCTGACGTGCCGCAGCAGCAGCCACTGCCCGTCGGGGCTGAGGGTAGAGCGTGCTTCCCATCCCCGGACCGTAGATGTCTCCACAGCCACGGCGGGCAGCGTGAACGCCTCAATCGCCCCGGTTAGCAGATGCATCCGGGTCGCCATATCCTCGCCGCTATGCCGCAGGAGCACCCATTGCCCATCAGGGCCGAAAGTGGCAAAGGGCTCTTGATCTGGTTGCCCGGCAACCATTTGGGAGAGGGTTCCCGATTCCACATCCAGACGCCACAAGCCATAAGAACCCACTAACTCATCCCAGGGGTTGCCGGGGTGGAGCACGAAGTACAACGAGTGGCTGTCGGAAGACCACCACAGGGCCACAGGGAAGCAAGGTGGATTCGGAAACTTGACCCGCCGATATTTGATGGAGAGGGTGACTTTAGTCATTTCGCCCATTCGGCCGCTCGGCATTATGACCCTCTCGACTTCCCGGTGTTCGATGGGTTGAGAGGACAAATCAAAAATGGGCAGGATATTAGGACCCTTCGTGGCAATGAAGCGTTTGTTTGGTGCAAGAAGAGCGCTCTCGCCGCCCCAAACCTCGTATTCTGCTTTAATCTCTCCGCTATCGAGGGCTGCTACAAGCAACCTGCTGAAGCCAGGATCCTGTCCCACCGGTATGAGGTACAGACCACTGCCATCTCCTGTCAGACCTACCACGCTCACCGTTCGGGTGTAGTAAACTGTTGTCCGGATGATGCCGCTCTCGATATCATATAAACTGATGCGCGTCCCCGTGCTGAACTCCGCCCGCGGGTCATCCACGTACATTTGACAGATTACCTGGTTCCCTTCTTTCATCATCAATGCTCCACAACGCACCGATGAATCGAAGCGCACCACCAGGTCTGCCAGTCTCACTTGATGCAGCCCCTGCTCACGTGATATGAGCACCATATCATTAAACCGACGGGCATCCAGGACTTCTCCGGCATCAGGCAAATCGGCAAGTAGCCGGGGGGCCTGGCTTCCGGTCCGCTCGAGCAACTTGTTTTCGTAGATGTAGAGAAAAGGCGGTGGCGGGACTGCAAAGGAAGGGGTGCGCGTGGCAGTAGGTGTCGCTGGGATAGGGGTTTCAGTAGGGGGAATGGCAGTTGGGGAGGCAGTGGGGGTTGCGGTCGCTTCTGTCGGTGGCGCCGTGGGCGCTTCAACACCGACTTGGCAGGCGCCCAAGAGGATGCCAAAGAAAACAACGAGGCCTATCGGCCAATATAACCTTTGGATTTGCCCCATATTCGTACACCTTTTGATATTGCCAGGGCGGGGATGCTTTCAAGCCCCCCGCCCCGGCATGGTTGGCTATTAACAGGGGGCAGGACCACGTGCACCTCGCACTTGTTCAAAATGTCCCCCTTCTGCAGGCAACTAGTCCCCTTGAGCTGGCAGGATACGCTTTCTAAGCCAGGCCATCCTGGTATAGAGCAGGTACGGCGATAACTCGAGAGGTCCCAAACACGGCTCACAAACCCGGAACAGTCTGTGCCCCGTGAGCAACTCTCGGATCCAGCAGTGTTGATGTCGCCAGCCTGATAGGTGTTGGGGTCCATATAGCCGTTATAGGCACTCACGGTATCCCAACCACCCCAATCGTAAGCCACGCTGGGATAGGTACCAGGGCCGCCAATATAGCGGGGTTTGCCCCGGCCAGAACAAGCGCCATCCGTATTGGTCGAGTTAAGGTACTTCGAGTTGCCCGTATACCCTGAAGCAACGCTTATCATCGAGTCGCGGGAGCGGCAGCTCAGCGGTGCAATTGCTTTACCTTCGCCCTCTTGAGCGCTCGTCTCCACGGGCGCAGCAGGGAGAATGGGTTTCAGTTCCTTGGAAAACCTTAAGCGTTGTACCTCCACCCGGTCAGGCCGCGTAACCAGGGCGTAGACCGCACCGTCGGGACCTACAGCAAGGCCTTGAGCAACATAGGTATACTGCTCAGCGAGTGGCACCCGGGCCAGGCCCAGCAACTCACCAGCCGCGCTGTAATGGCGAACAGTTTGATCCACTTGAATTGCGCCGTTGACCGTCACCTCTTCTGCGATGACATAGAAACTACCGTCCGGGCCGATCCCCAGGATACGCAGGCCCCCTAGGTCATGAGGAACTACCACTTCAATGCTTGTGTCGCCAGCAGTAATATTACCACGTGTGGTATCAGCAGCGGTCAAATCCGCTGGACGAGCTCTGTACAGCCGCCCACGATGGATGTATCCTTCCCAGGGTTTTGGGGCGAGTTTGCCTTTCACATTCACAAGTTGGGAAACAAATGCGCCCCCTTCGCGCTCGACCAGCACTTCGCCCTGATCTCCAAGAGCAATGCCGCTCAGACCGTCCTCAAGACGTAGACCTTTTGGCAGTTCGTAACTTGCCAGCACCGTCCCATCCAGGGCCAGACGAACTACTTTGGGAGGCATGGCTGCTTGACTGAGCACCAGGATGTCGGAGGCAGTGACCTCCAGGTCACCAGCCCCGACCACCTGGCCAGCGAGGCTTACCACGCCGAGGGCATCACCCTTAGGACTGTAATGAATGAAGGAGGCGATTGCCAACCGTGTCAGCGATCCAGAAGCTCCCATCCGGCGCAACCGTAAAGGCTGCTGGTCCCCATGTCAGCATTTCAGGGACGTTCTCTCCCTCATACTGCACACCTTCTTTTCCGACTGGAATGGTGAACACAATCTCGTGTGTATTCCCATCCTGAGCACTAACCGGTGCTGCGGCGTTGGATAGCACCATAACCAGAAGGCCCAACAGCAACGCCAATACCACTTGTCATCCCTAGAATTAGGTATTTTTTGGCCCAGTTTTGGCTGCCGGTCAGCGGCGCTGCCTTCCCCGCGTGTAGCGGTCCCACAGCACGGCGGCCTGGACGCGGTTCTTCACCTTCAATTTGCCCAGGAGGTTGCGCACGTGAGTGTTGGCGGTGTGGGTGCTAATACCCAACGCCTCGGCTATCTCCGGGTCTGTCTGGCCTTCGGCCATCCAAGCCAGCACTTCCCGCTCCCGGCAGCTCAGGCCTCTCAGCGCTTCGAGCATCTCCGGCGTTTCTTCCGCCAGGGCCTGCGCCTGTTGCTTGGCCCGTGCTTCTTCCACCACGGCCAGCACTCGTTGCAGCTCCAGCGGCTTGACCAGGTATTAGAAAACGCCCCGGTGCATCGCCTCCACCGCCTGTTCCAGGGAGCCATAAGCGGTGATCAGGACCACCTCTATCCGCGGCTGGAGGTCCTTCAGCCGGGCGGCCAGTTCTACACCCGACGGGCCGAGCATCACCACGTCCACCAGGGCCAGGTCCAGAGGGAGCCTCGCCGCCAGAGCCAGGGCTTCCTCTCCGTTGCAGGCGGTGATGGTTTCGTAACCCCGGCGCGCCAGGAAACCTGACAAGATGTATCGCGTGTCCACGTTGTCATCAGCGATCAGAACGCGCGGCTGGCGTTCAGGCATCGAGTCTACCTTCCCCAATACGCTCACCTCGCCTCTTACGACTTCTCCGTACCGAACAACCCCACAAAAAAGCCTGTCTCCAGCACAGTGTGCGACAAAGACAGGCAACTAGGAAGCAACTTTGTGTATTGTGGGTCCAGTGTAACACAGATCCGTTAATGTGTCAATAAGAATGGGGTACCAGCCAGAGGGTTCTACTCTTTTCTGGATTGCCAACCTTTGCTGATCTTGTCCTCGTTAACAGGACTCACTATTCCACCAGCCCCCCTCAGCTCAACTGCTCCTGAAACCCAGATCAACTTCCATCTCAGCAGCAAGTTCCTTCAGGATGCTGACAAACAACGCCCCTAGGTTGGCTTCACCATCGGTCTCACCGAGGTCCACGGCTTCATCAATGGCCTGAAGGAAAATGTCCAGATGGTCAGGGTAAAGTGCCAACAACACTTTGTACAACATAGCCGTGGAATGATAGTCCCCCAGGGCCGCTTCCGTCAGGTTGACCACAGGTTTCAGCGCTTTGCGGATTTGCCGGGTATCTGTTAACTCCAGATCTAACCCATCAGTGATATACGTTATTAGTTGTTGTTTAACGTTCGTGTCGGGTTTTGTGACTTTACGGCCCTGTGAAGTCGGATTTTCCGACATCACGCCCGGCGGTGAAGTCGTGTTTTCTGACATCACGCTCGCCGGTGAAGTCGGTCGGGCCGACTTTACTGCGGGGCGTGAAGGGATATTTTCGGACTTTACATCCGAGGGTAAAGTCCGCTCGGATGACTTTACGGGAGCATAGTAATCCCCTCGGCGGGAGGTTTGGGCGATCAGGACCTGGTCGGCCGGCACCAGGGGGTCTTCCATAAGGATTTCCAGCACAAAACCCTGCCGCCGGGTGGCGCCATCCTGATGGACGTAGGCGTACTTCAGGCGGGGGATGAAGTAACCCAGGTAGGCTATTTCCTCACCGGGGGAAGGGACGAGGCGGTGCCAGGGTCTTTGGTCGGGGATGGGTTCATGGGCCAGCCACTGGCCGATGGTGCGCCGGTCCACGCCAAGGAGGTCGGCCAGTTCCTGCCAGGTGGTGACGAGCCACTTGGTGCCATCCGGACGGCGGGGGGAGTGGACGCACAGACAGCGCAGAACCTGGACCAGGGTCCAGCGTTGCACGCCCAGGAGGGGCAACCATTTCTGGACGGAGTAGAGGGAGGTGGCCACGTTGAGTTCCGGGCGGATGATGGCCGAGGCGGCTGTGGTGTAGATGGGCTCCAGAGCTAGCTGCTCTTCCGACGGGTGCGCCGGGCGCCGTTCTGGTGGTTCGGCGCTCTCCTCCTGCACGGCGAATTCGACCTCTACAGGGTGGCCGATGATGCCTGCCAGCGTCCGCTCGATCATGGTCAAAAGGCGGTCCTCCAACCAGTCTCTGGCCGAGGCATCGGGGACCCCGATGACGAAAATCCCGTCCTCGTAGGAGACGGCCTGCGTCTTTTTGACCCAGGTATCGAAGGTGGCTTTCGGCATCTGGAGCTGGAGTTCTCCCAAAGCCGCCTGCCAGATCTGCTCGGCTGTCATCTCAGCAAACCCTTGGAAGGTAGGTGACGGTCACCTCTACGCCCGGTGTGGCACACTGTTGACAATGAAACCATTTTATGGTAAGATAGATAAAAAGGGGGCTCCATGATAGGCATGTCAGGTCCTATTACCAGCCGAGGGCTCCCCACCAGGGGTATCGGAGCGGCCTCTCTGATACCCCTTTCCTCTATAATTATACCACATTTTAGCTCCCAGGTCAAGAACCACTTGCAATTTTAAGGGGATGGTGGTATAATTAGATAGAACTTGACGAGGGAGATCGTATGCTTGACCTTAGTCCTTTGGGCCTTGTGGAACCTCCGTTTTCCCTTTCCCCTGACCCCCGTTACTTCTATATTTCGCTGCAACATAAAGCCACCCTGGCCAAGGTCACCTATGTGGTCGAACAGCGTCAGGGGATCTCGGTGATCTTTGGCGATGTGGGGGTGGGCAAGACCACCCTGGCCCGACGGCTCTTCCAGATCTATCGAGACCGTGAGGACTTTGTAACAGCCTATATTCCCACGCCCATTTACCCCTCGGAATTCCAGTTTCTGAAAAGCATTTGTGGTGAGTTCGGCCTCTCTCCCAAGCGTTCCAAATTCGCTCAACTGAACGCCCTGGAGGCTTTCCTGATAGACCGGTTTGAGGAAGGCAGGAACTGTTTGCTGATCATTGATGAAGCGCAAGGGCTGGTGGGGCCTCAGTTTGAGCTGATCAGGCAACTGTTGAACTTTGAGACCAATACCCAGAAATTGATCCAGATCGTCCTGCTGGGCCAGAACGAGTTGCGCAACAAGCTTCGCCTGAAGCGGGCCCTGGACTCCCGCATTGCCACCCGTTCGACCCTCGAACCCCTGGATCCGATTGATACGGCCAACATGATCAACTTCCGGGTGATGGTCGCCGGCCGCCGGGACCCGCTGTTCACCGATGAAGCGTTGGGGCTTATCTACGACTTTAGCAAAGGGATGCCCCGCGATGTCTGTGTCGTGGGCCTGAATGTGCTGCCCCTGGCCCTGATGGATGGTGTCAGTATCATCGGGGCCAACCTGGTCAGAAAGGCCATCGAGGAGTTAAGTTGAAGTGGCGGAGAAGGAAAGAACGGCCACCTTTGCCCGACTCTATGACCTACAAGAGGAACTCCGACAGCGGGAGAGAGCCCGCCTGGGCCGGCCCCCTAAGCGGGTCAGGCGCAAACCGACCACCGTCCATCTGACGGCCGAAGAAGCCCAGGCTTTGGGTGAACTCCACCTCTCGGTCCAACGCCACTTCAGCGTGAACCGGAGCGAGTTGGTCGGACTGGCTATCGAGGTGCTGGCCAACCTGGTCCATGAAGACGGCTCAACCCTGCTCGATGAGACGGTGACCGACCTGTGGGCCTTCAAGAGGCGACTTTATGAAATCATAAAGTCATAAAATCAGAAATGGGGGAGAAGATGACCGTCTATGCTATCGTGAATCAGAAGGGCGGAGTGGGCAAGACGACCACCGCCGTCAACCTGGGGGCCGCTCTGAAAGAGCTCGGCCGACACGTGCTGGTGGTGGACCTGGACCCCCAAGGGAATGCCACCCTGCATTGCGGCCTCAATCCCGACAAGCAGAGCAAGACGGTCTGGTCGGCCCTCTCCGCTTCCCTGCGGATGGATGGGGTGGGGATGACCGGCCGGGAAGAGGCCGACCTCCTGGAATGGGACATAGACCTGGAGCCGGGCAGCGAAAGCCAGCCCTCCCTGGAAGGGTGTATCGTAGCCGCCGGAGAGAATGGCTTCGACCTGGTGCCGTCCAACCTGGAACTCAGCCAGGCCGACGCTGACCTCATGTCGGCCATCAACCGGGAACGGCGCCTGCACCGGTTGCTGGAACCCATCAGAGACCGCTACGATTTTATCCTGATAGATTGTCCGCCCTATTTGGGGCTTCTGACCATCAATGCTCTGGCCACGGCCGACTATGCCATTGTCCCCCTCCAAGCCGCCTACCTGGCTATGAAGGGCGTCAACACCTTGTTTCGCACCATCGCCCTGGTGCAACGCGACTTGAACTACGGGCTGCGCGTCCGTGGCGTGCTGCTCACTATGGTGGACCGCCGGACCGTCCACAGTCAGCAGGTGGTGGATGTGGCGCGAAACACCATCAGTCGGAAGATCCCCGTCTTCGAGACCGAGATCCCCCAGAATGTTGACCTGGCCGATGCCGCCGCCGCCGGCAAGAGCGTGCTCCTCTACGCCCCCCACAGCCGCGGCGCCATGGCCTATCGGAAGCTGGCCGAGGAGTTGACCCATGCCTAGGAAACCGACCATTACCGGCGAGATCCTGGAGGAAAGCCAGGCCCTGGAGCGGTTGATCGGCACCCGAGAACGGGCGACGCTGCACGATGTGCGGATTGAGGACATTGATCCCAATCCCTTCAACCCCCGTCAGGACTTTGCCGTGGAGGACCTGGTGGCCTCGATGCGGGAGCACGGTTTCATCGGTGCCCTCGACGGCCGGCTGGTGGGAGGGCGGGTGCAGTTGGGCTACGGCACCCGTCGGCTGCTGGCGGCCAAGGAGGCCGGCATCGAGCGTCTGCCCGTCTACCTGCACGACGATTGGGATGACCAGCAAATGCTGGTCATCGCCCTGGTGGAGAACGTGCAGCGCGAGGACCTGACCCCCCTTCAGGAGGCGGCCAGTGTGGGCCAGATGCATCAGAATCTGGGGTGGAGCGTCCGGGAGATCGCCAAACGGACGGGCAAGCCCAAAAGTTGGGTGCAGGATGCTTTGGCCCTGTTCAAGGCGCCGGAAGATGTGAAGGCTATGGTCAGGGAACGGCCCGATTCCATCCGCCAGGCCCGTTTCATCGCCCGGTTGCCTGAGGCGAAAGACCGGCAACAGTTGGTGGAAAAGGTTCTGGCCAGGGAGCTGACGGCGGCCCAGGTGGTGGAGGTGGTGCAGGCGGTGGAAAAGGGGCAGGATGTGGAAAGGGCTGTCACCTCCCTGTTGGCGCCGCCTGTGGTGAGTCCTGCTGCCGTTCCGGAGGGGCTCCCGGCCAGGGCCGCTGCATCCCTGGAGGCTGTCCTCCCGGCCTCGCCGGAGCTGCCTCCGGCCATGGCGCGACCGGTCCCGGCTGAGGCCGGCCCCAGCGTCGAAGAGCCGACAGTGACCCGGCGGACCGTCGCCCCACCCGAGGAGAAGCTCCTGGACCCGCGTCCCATCCTGCGAGCGATCCGGGATCAACTGCGCCAGATCGAGGCTGCCCATCTGGAAACTCTCGAGCCCCGACGGGGGTGGGGGATCAGGAAACTGCTGGAGGAGATCATCGCCGAAGCCATCGCCTTGAGAGACAGGCTGCCGAGGCCCGATTGAGCGCGGCCTAAGGTGCGACGCCCTTCGGCGACTCAAGTGCGGCAAAGGTGGGTGCGAATGTCCATCCTTCTCGATCTCCTGGCTCAATTGAGTCGGCCACCCGGCGGGCTGGTTTATCACTGGATCACCCTCTTCACCATCCAGGCCAGCCTGGGGATAGCTTTGAGCCAATGGAGACGCCTTCCTCAGCAAAAATTAAACCGTCTGGTCGTGGCTTTTGGAGGGTTGCTCCTGGCCAGAGGGGTCCTGATGGCCCTGGCCTTGTTGGCTCAGGTGGGGGTCCTCCCTTTCGCCGCTCTGGCACCTCCCCTGGAACGCTTTCTGGATACCGTCTCTGTGCTCCTCCTCTGCTGGGCTCTGGCCCTGCCCGCCCTCCACCTGAATGCCCGAATCTCCTCCCTCTTTCTCCTCGTCCAGCTCTCGCTTGCCACGGCCCTGGGCCTTTTTTTGACCACCTGGTGGTGGGTGGCCTTGAACCTTGATTCCACCCTCGATTACAACCGCCACTGGCAGGTGATCGTGTGGGAATGGTGGCAGTTCCTCCTCCTTGGTCTGGCCTGTTCGGTCCTGATATGGCGCCAGGGTCGGCGCCATGACATCCTGCTGAGCGCCTTCGCCTGCCTGTTGGGGGGCCATCTGCTGCAATGGCTGTACCCCCTGGGGTCTGCCCACGTCGCCGCCTGGGAGCGCCTGGCCGCCTTGCTGGCTTATCCACTCCTGGCCGTGTCTGTCTACCGTGCGGTCCATGCTGAATTGGACGCCTACAGAGAAGAATTGCACTCCGACCTGCGCTCTTGTGTGCAGGACCTGCAGGTCCTCAGCCGGGAGTCACTGCGGCAAAGGCAGGAGTTTCACACCCTTCTGGAGGCCGGCCGGACGGTCAACGCTTCCCTCGAGCTGGCCGAGGTGCTCCAGCGGGTCGTGGACAGCGTTGCCCTGGGAGCGAATGCCGACTACGGAGTGATTGCTTTGTTGGAACCCTCTGCCGGCCAGCAGATGCGCGTCCTGGCCGGTTACGACCCCCTGGGCCGCCCAGATTGGGAAACCAGCAACATCCGCTTCTCCCTGGACCGTTATCATCTCCTGGAGCACGCCGTCCGGCGGCGTCGGCAGATCATCTTTCAAGACGTGGAAGAGAGCGCGCAACTGCTGGCCCTCCACGCCCTACTGGGCAGTGTGGAGATGGGACCCCTCCTCGTCCAGCCGCTGGTGCACAAAGACGAAAGCCTGGGGGTCATTATCCTCAGCAACTCTCGCACCAAGCGGCGTTTTACCGAGGATGAGGCCCGCCTCTGCGAGATCCTGGCTTCTCAGGTGACGGCTGCCATCGCCAATGCCCGCCTCTATCAGCGCACCAGGGAGTTGTTGCGCCTCCGTCAGGAGGAGGCCAGCCAGCGACGCGCTATCCTGGAGTCCATCGCCGATGGGGTGATGGTGGCCGACGCTCAGGGACGGGTAATCATGGTCAATGCTGCCGCCGAGCGCATTTTCGAAACCCCCCGGGCCGAGCTCCTGGGACGGAACCTCAGCCAGGTCTGCCAGGGGTGGTTTCAGCCGTTCGCTGACTTCCCGGCCCCCGAGGGCTTCTTCGCCGCATTCAGGGCTACGGCTCAGGGCAGGCCCTTTCCTGAGGCCAACTCTCTGCAGACTACCTTCACCTGGGGGGAGAAGACCATCCGGTGTAGCCTCGCTCCTGTCTACCTGCCTGAAGGCCGGCCTTCAGGACCCCCGCGGGTCGCCCAGCCTGATAAGCCAGCCCCGTTGGGCGTTGTGGCCGTCTTCCGCGACATCACCAGAGAAGCTGCTGCCGAACGGGCCAAGAGCCGATTCATTGCCACCGTCTCTCATGAGCTGCGAACTCCCATGACCTCCGTTAAAGGTTACCTGGACCTGCTGATCAAAGGCATGGCCGGTGAAATCAACGCCACCCAGAAGCGGTTCTTGAGCACCATCAAAATCAATGCTGACCGCATGGTCAACGTCATCAACAACATGATCTATATTTCCGAATTGGAAGGGGCTCCGTTGCAGCTCAATGTGCAGCCCACCGATGTGGCCGAGCAGCTCAAAGAGGCTGTGGCGGCGATTCAGGAACAACTTGAGGTCCGAGACCTGTCCCTCTCTCTGGAGGTGTCTGGGGACCTGCCTCCTGCCCGCGCCGACCCCATCCGCCTCCGACAGGTCCTGGATAACCTGCTCTCCAACGCCTGCAAGTTCACCTACCCTGGCGGTCAGATCAGGGTCGAGGCCCGGCTCTGTGAGGACGAGGGGATGGAGGCGTTGCGCGTGGCCGTTGCCGACACCGGGGTGGGGATCGCCCCCGCGGAGCAGGAGAAGATTTTTGAGCCTTTCTATCGCGCTGAGAGCCCGCTGGAAGTGGAGGCAACCGGGGTGGGGGTGGGGCTGACCATCGCCAGATCGTTGGTCCAGGCTCACGGGGGGCGGATGTGGGTGGAAAGTGAGCCGGGTCAGGGCAGTGTCTTTTATTTCACCTTGCCCCTCGCAGAGACAGTCGCCTCGCAGGTGACCGTCACCTGAGGTGCAGAGCATGAAAGTGTATGATTGCCGCCAGTGCCCCAAGAAAACGATGATTCGCTGTATAGACCGGAGCCCCTGCCTGCCGGAAGAGAAGGCAGAGATCTGGAAGGCTTTTCTGACGGGGCAAGACACAGAGGCCATCCGGCAGTTTTTGCAGGAACGCTGTCTCCTCAGACAGGAGGACGAGGAGAGGGCTCTTCGCCAGGAGCCTGCCCCGCTGCCTGAGGAGACAGGCGGCCCAAAGGACATCCGGCATGTCACCCGACCGCTCACCATTGGCCAGGCCGATGTGATGCCCGGCCGCCCCATGGTGACGGCTCCCCTCCAGGAAGTGCCGGGAGAGGAGGAGCAACTCGGGCCTGCGGAGGCCTTGCCCTGTTCGCTGGTTGTGGTGGCCACAGGCCATCGCATTTCCCTGCCGGCCGAGGGAGAGTTGCTTCTGGGGCGGATTGACCTGGACCTCGGCTTTACCCCGGATGTGGATTTGACCTCCGATACCCAGGGGGTGCACAGCATCTCCCGTCGCCACGCCCGCCTTATTGGCTTTCGGGGTCAGCATTTGATTGAAGACCTGGGCAGCACCAATGGCACAAAGGTCAACGGTCGCCCCCTCAACCAGGGCCAGAGAGTCTTGTTGCAACCCGGCGACCACATCACCCTGGGCCTCTGTGAGCTGACCTACAATCGGACCCCCCGTTGGCTCGGCATTTACAGTGGGCGTCCCTATCGGGCCTTTTTCCTGGTCACCTTCAGCGGCCACCGCTATTACCTTTCTCCCCAACCCGAAATCATCCTGGGCCGCGCTGAGCCCCAGAAGGGCGAGGCGGTGGATATAGACCTGGGCCAGGAGGGCCGGTTGGCCGCAAGGATATCCCCGCGCCATGCCCGTGTGATTGAGGAGGGGGGGCTGCATTTCGTGGAGGACCTAGGCAGCACCCATGGGACCAAGCTAAACGGCTCGTTCCTGGAGGTGGGGGAGCTGGTCCCCTTGCACCCAGGCGATCATCTCTGCCTGGGCAGTTGCATTTTGTATTATGACCTTGAGACCCAGGCCGGCGACCGGGGTCGCCCCTAAGTAGGGGCGAGCGGCGCTTTCCCGAAGGCGGAGCGGCGCTCGCCCGAAGGCGAAGCGGCTCGCCCCGAAGGCGGAGCGGCGCTCGC
>JBBIJG010000002.1:0-40896 GCA_037446095.1 Caldilineae bacterium | reverse complement strand
AAGGCTCTACTCCAACTCTCAAAAATGCTTTTGGAGATGGATTGGATAGCAATGGGTGCGGAAAATAGGCTGAAGGTCCGTTGTCTTGTGCCCTGTCTTGCCGGTCGTCTAACGACCGTGCAGGTTGGGGGCTCGGGGCGGGTGGCGAGCTTTCCGGTTCCGTTCACCCGCCCCGACGTTATTTCCCCAGCCGCATTCTCCTACGCCTCTCGCTCGAGTTCCTCGATGCGCTTGGTGATGTCGTCAAGGGCACTTTTGAAGTACTCGGCCTGATCCTTGAGCATCTCGATTTCTTGCTCGCGGGTCATCGTCGGGGCGTAGGGAGTACCGTAGGCGGCATAGGGTGGCGTCCCCCAGGCCGGGCCATAGCCGAAGCGCACCCAGCCGGGAAGGCCGGTGGCGTAGTACCAGTGACGCCAGCCACGCCCCCAGAAGCCTCGCCCGAAACCCCAGCCAAGACCCCGGCCGGGAATGGGATTGGCGTAGCCGGGCACGTTGTAGCCGGCGCAGAAGCCAGCCGCTCGCCCGGTCATCGGGCCCATGCCCATCGGTCCGGTTCCATCTCCAGCAGGCATCTCAGTCACCTCCTTTCCTTGCAAAATGATTTACCTTCTAAAGTTGTCTCTACCACCTGCTACGGCCTCGTCCTCCGCCTCTGCCACGAACGAAACGCATCCCCCGACGCGGCCTCCCGAAGAAGGGCCTATAGGGTGCAGCGGCAACGGCAGACACTGGCCCATAGGCTGGAGGTCTGCCATAGGGATAGCTCATTACCACCGGCATACCCGCCAATCCCGCGTATCCGTAAGCCCTCGCCATTCCCGAAGAGGGAAGCACGATTGCGCAGTAACCCTCTCCGCGTCCGGTCATGGGGCCGAGCCCTCTAGGTCCCGTTCCATCGAAACCTGGCATCCTGATCACCTCCTTTCCGTTTCACAGCACTGTTCTCTTGCTCTATCCCAAATCCTGTAACTCATCTGGATAGCGACGGGCCAGGTCCACGTAGACTTTCTTGAACTCTGACCACTGCGCCTTGTACTCTTCTGATACCGGCTTTTCCAGGATACGGGCTGGCACGCCCACGGCAATGTGGCCGTCCGGTACCTGCTGATTCTGCTTGACCACCGCGCCCTCACCGACCACACTCCAGATGCCGACCACTGCCCAATCGCTGACGATGCTGCCCATCCCGACCACCGCATAGTCTCGCACCGTGGCGGTGTGGATCACGCAGACGTGGCCGATGGTCACCCAATCGCCGATGTGGGTGGTCTCGCCGGGGCGGGCGTGAACCACACAGTTGTCCTCGATGCTGGAATAGTCACCCACCACGATAGTGCCATAGTCTCCCCGCAGTCGGGCCCCAGGTCCGATCCAGCATCCCCGGCCGATGGTCACGTCACCGAACACATCAGCCGAGGGATGGACGTAGCTCCCTTCGCCGATGCGAGGGATTTTTCCGTCAAAGCTGCGTACTGTCATCCCGTATCTCCCTACTAATTACTTTGCCCTTGGCATGGGGAACATAGGTTGTCTGGCCGGCAGTGCCAGCTCGGCCAGCTTTTGGGCAATGGGAGCGAACTCTTCAGCCGGGTAGTCTTCGATGCGGCCCTCATCGCACAACTCGGCAATCCGAGGTTCGATGGGCAACCGGCCCAGCAGAGGCACATACAACTGTCTGGCCAGCACTTCTGACTTGCTGGGGCCAAAAACCTCCAGTTTTTTGCCCGTGTCGGGGCAGACCACATAGCTCATGTTCTCGATCAGGCCCATGATGGGCACGTTCAGTTGAGCAGCCATCTGCGCTGCCTTCTTGACCACCATGCCGGCCAGACCCTGCGGCGAAGTGACCAGCACCACCCCGCTTAGAGGCAGCGATTGCATCACCGTCAGCGCGGCATCGGAAGTGCCGGGCGGCAGGTCCACGATGAGGTAATCCAGGTCGCCCCACACGACGTCCCCCCAGAACTGTTTGATGGCCCCGCTGATGAGCGGCCCCCGCCAGATCACTGCCTGGTCCTCGCTCTGGAGGAGCAGGTTGATGGACATCACTTTGATGCCCGTCTTGCTCTCCACCGGCAAGATGCCCAGAGGCCCCCCTTGCGGCCACTGCCGGGTGGGGAAGAACATGTGGGGGATGCTGGGACCGGTGATGTCGGCGTCCAGAATGCCTACCTGATACCCCTCCCGTCGGAGGGCCACGGCCAGCAGGCCCGCCACCAGCGATTTGCCCACGCCGCCTTTGCCGCTCATCACGGCGATGACGCGATCAATGTGATTGAAGCGCTCAGCCACTCCCGGTTGGTCCTGGCCGGGCAAAATGCGCTTCTTCTCCTCGGCGCTCATCTCGGTCAGCTCCACCTCGACCTCTTTCACGCCGTCCAGGGCCATGACGGCGGCCCTGGCCTCGGCGATGATTTGATCCTTGAGCGGGCAGGCCAGCGTGGTCAGCGCCAGAGTGAACCTGACCTGGCTATCCTGTACTTTCACATCGCGGACCATACCCAGCTCTACCAGATTGCGTTTCAGCTCCGGGTCCATAACCTTTGCCAGAGCCTGTCGAACTTTTTCCTCGGTAATCATTTCCTCTCCCCGAATTTACGTTTTACTTCTTACGCATCACGAGTCATGGTTAACAACTTCACACCCTTGCTCCGCTTTATCTGACGGAAGGAAGCCCCTTGACTGACGTAACGCAGCACTATCTCCGGATCGGTGACCAGAGTGCCGGAGATCACGTCCGCACCGTAGTCAAACAGTACGGACGAGAGGGGCGTGGTGGGGCCCAGCACCAGGACGAAGGCCTCCGGGCGACACAGCTCCATCAGTTCCTCGAAGGTGTGGTTGATGAGAGTCGTGCCGGTGATGGCCACCACGTCGGCCTGGGGGATGACCTCGGGAGCGGCCTCGGCCGGGAGGTCACCCTGGCCGGGGCGTTGCTCCAGCACCCAGAGCTGTCTCGCCGCCTCACGCACCCGAGGGATGAAGGGGAAATGGCCGACGATAGCCACGTCCTTACCTGCGCCTTGCTCCAGGATGACCTGTTCGGCGTTCAGCTCCACGCAGGCCTCCTCGTCCACGTCGAGCAAGGCGTTGATGGCGGCCAGGCCGATGCTGGCTTCCAGCAGGCTGTCGGAACGGGCCAGTTCGGCCAGCTCCCGGGCGCTGCGTCCGTGCAGGTGCCCGGCCTCGCGCACCGGGTCCTGGCCGCAGCGGTGATGGTCATCGTCCCGCAGCACCGAGGCCAGGCCACAGCGACCATCCTCCAGGACCACCGCTGTCCAGAAGGCTCCTATCCGCATCTCGCGCACCAGGACATCCAGCCTGGATTGCAAATCCAGGCTGAGCGGTGGTGTTACGGTGGCCAACAGGTCATCAATGATACTCACCGACACCCTCCTGAATGTGTTCGTCGTAGGCTTGTAAGAAGCCGTGCAGCACCCGGTCTGTCTCGCGCAGGTCGGCCACCCACCGGGCCAGGTAGCGGTCGCCCTCGGCGGTGATGCGGTACACCCGCCGCGGCGGCCCTGGCCCTGTGGTATCCCAGGACGACGTGACGAGCCCGGCCATTTCCATAGCCCGCAAGGTACGGTAGACCACGCTGGAATCTATCGGCGCCTCGGCGAAGCCGAACTCTTTGAGCCCTTCCATAAGGTCATAGCCATGGGTCTGGTCACGGTGTAGCAGCAACAACAGACACGGTTCTACGAAACGATAGACATGCCGGGGACAAGGGGCATCCCCCCGTCCCCCTCTCCAACGGCGACCTCGTGGCATGAGGTTGCTCCCTTCCACATAATTGGTATAAACAGCTATCTGCATTTCGCAGATATAATATCACAAAATCGGCTTCTTGTCAAGTTCTTGTGCCTTTGGGTGCACGCATGGCTATGCTGCTTTGCGTTGATAGGAGCGATGAGGAAAAGGGGGCGGAAACCCTTGACTAACGCCCGGGGGTGTGCTATAATCTAAAATAGTAGTGTCAATTTCAAAAGGCTTATTATCCCATGGCCCCCCCAATGCCCGGTGGCGTTGCTTTTGAACGAGGGGGCATCCATACTGTAAGTTGGCCTTTGCAGGAGGCGGTTCGGGCTTGAACCTCAAGAGATCATCCTCACCGGGTTCCGATGCAAGGGCCTTTTTTGTTACGCGAGGGAGGTGATACACACAACGTCTCGAATCACAAATCTAATCTCAGAAGGGAGGCACTTCCATGAAGGAAGAGATCCGTAGCAGGAGCATTGATCCAGCCAGCCAGGCCATGCTCATAGAGGCCGAGAGGGCGGGCCTGGAGGTGGCCTGGGACCGTTTTGAGAAGCAGCAACCTCAATGTGGCTTTGGCGAATTGGGGGTCTGCTGCCGCAATTGCAACATGGGGCCCTGCCGCATTGATCCTTTCGGCGAAGGGCCGACCAAGGGAGTCTGTGGCGCCACGGCCGACATTATGGTGGCCCGCGGCCTGTTGCGCATGATCGCTGCTGGCGCGGCGGCCCACTCTGACCACGCTCGCGACGTGGCCCACACCCTCAAGCTGACAGCAGAGGGCAAGGGCGGTGGCTACGAGATCAAGGACGAGGCCAAGCTTAAGAGTCTGGCCAGCGAATATGGCATTGTCACCGAGGGGCGCTCCAAGGAGGAAATCGCGCTGGACCTGGCCAACGCTGCCTTGGCCGAGTTCGGCCAGCAGGAAGGCCCTATCCGGTTTACCCGGCGTGCCCCGGCCAAGCGGGTGGAACTGTGGGGCAAGCTGGGCATTGACCCCCGAGGCATTGACCGCGAGATCGTGGAATGTATGCACCGCACCCACATCGGCGTGGACAACGACTATGTCAACATCATCCTGCACGGCCTACGCACCAGCATCGCCGACGGGTGGGGCGGCTCGATGATCGCCACCGAACTGCAGGACGTGCTCTTTGGCGTGCCCCAGCCCGTTCGCTCGGAGGCCAACCTGGGCGTGCTCAAGGCTGACCAGGTCAACATCATCGTCCACGGCCACGAGCCCATCCTGTCCGAGATGATCGTGGCCGCAGCCAAGGACCCCGAGCTGTTGAAGCTGGCCGAGAAGCAGGGAGCCAAGGGGATCAACGTGGCTGGCATCTGCTGCACCGGCAACGAGGTGTTGATGCGCCACGGCATCCCGGTGGCCGGCAACTTTCTCCAGCAGGAGTTGGCGGTCATCACCGGCGCGGTGGAAGTCATGGTCGTGGACGTGCAGTGCATCTTTCCTGCCCTGGGCGACTTGGCCAGTTGTTATCACACCAAACTCATCTCCACCTCGCCCAAGGCCAAGTTCCCCGGCGCGACGCATATCGAATTCCACGAGGAGACCGCTTACGAGACGGCCAAAGCCATCGTGCAGGCGGCGGTGGAGAATTATCCGCTCCGCAACGCGGCCAGGGTCAACATCCCCGACGAAAAGAGCGAGTGCATGGTCGGCTTCAGCACCGAGACCATCCTGTCTGCGCTGGGCGGCAGCCTCAACCCACTGCTGGACGCTATCAAGAGCGGAGCCATCAGGGGCATCGCTGGCGTGGTGGGTTGCAATAACCCCAAGGTGCAACAAGACTATGGCCACGTCAACCTGGTCAAGGAACTGATCAAGAACAACGTGCTGGTGGTCACCACCGGCTGCAACGCCCAGGCCTGCGCCAAGGCTGGCTTGCTTTTGCCCGAGGCGGCCAAACAGGCTGGTGATGGGCTGAAGGGAATCTGCCAGGCGCTGGGGGTGCCGCCCGTTTTGCACATGGGCTCTTGCGTGGATATCAGCCGCATCCTGGTGGTCTGTGCGGCGGCGGCCAATGCCCTGGGCGTGGACATTTGCGATTTGCCGGTGGCTGGTGCCGCCCCTGAATGGATGAGCGAGAAGGCAGTCAGCATCGGCGCTTACGTGGTCGCCTCCGGGATTTTCACCGTGCTGGGCACCGCCCCGCCGGTGTTGGGCAGCGCCAATGTCGCCGGGTTGCTCACGGCCGGGGCCGAAGGAGTGGTAGGTGCCAAATTCGCCGTGGAACCCGATCCCTTCAAGGCAGCAGCGCTCATCATTGACCACATTGATGCCAAGCGTGCCGCTTTGGGAATCTAGTCAGGAGATGCTACCATGAAAGAAATTTTCGTCCGTCTGGACCGTTGTGTGAGCTGCCATTCCTGCGAGCTGGCCTGCGCCGTGGAACACTCGACGGGCAAAAGCCTCTTCGCTGCCCTCGCTGAGCGGCCGGTGCCGCGCAAACGCCTCTACGTGGAGTATGTCGCGGCGCAGAAAGTGCCGCTGCTGTGCCGTCACTGCGAGGACGCGCCCTGCGTGCGGGCCTGTCGCACCGGCGCCATGAGCCAAGACGCCGTGACCCGCGTGGTGAGCCACAATCCAGACAAATGCATCGGCTGCTGGATGTGCACCATGGTCTGCCCCTACGGCGTCATCGGCCGGCGTGCCGAAGAGCGCATCGCTGTGAAATGCGACCGTTGCCCCGACCGGGACGTGCCCGCCTGTGTGGAGGCCTGCCCTACCAAAGCTCTGGTCTACGCCGAGGAAGAGAGCTTTGCCAGGGTCAAGCGGGTGGAGGCGGCCCGGCTGATCGCCGAGGGTTACCTGAGCGGTCAGGCTGCGTAACTTATTAAAACTGGAGAGAGGAGGGAGGATAAGATGGCTGCCAAGAAGATTCTCATGCTCGTGGGGGATTACGTCGAGGACTACGAGGCGATGGTCCCCTTCCAGATGCTGACCATGGTCGGTCACACGGTGCACGCCGTCTGTCCGGGCAAGAAGGCCGGGGACAGCGTGCGCACCGCCGTCCACGACTTTGAGGGCGACCAGACCTACAGCGAGAAGCGGGGGCACAATTTCGCCATCAACGCCACCTTTGAGGAGATCAAGCCCGAGGACTATGATGGCCTGGTGATTCCGGGCGGGCGTGCGCCGGAGTACATCCGCCTGAATGAGAGAGTACTGGACATCGTGCGGCACTTTGCCCAAGCGAACAAACCCATCGCCTCCATCTGCCATGGGCAGCAGGTGTTGGCGGCGGCGGGGGTCGTGGAGGGCAAGCTCTGCACGGCCTATCCGGCCGTCAAGCCCGATCTGCTCCGCGCCGGGGCCAAATGGGGGGAGGTGAACGAGACCTTTTCCAACGCCTACGTGGACGGCAACCTGGTCACGGCAGCGGCCTGGCCCGGCCATCCCGAATGGATGCGCAAATTCCTGGAGCTGCTGGGCAGCAAGATCGAGCCGTAAACAACGAATAAGGAAAGCGGGGGCAGCTTGCGTTGCTGACGGCAGGCTGCTCCCGCGCCGCTTGATTCGCTTCGTGGTCGGCAGCGCTCGCGAAAAGCGGGGCAGGCCCACATCATGCGAACTCGATTTCGGATATTGATCACCATTGAACAATGGCAGAAAGATTGATATGGGAAAGGTAATAGAGAAAGTTAAGATCGAAAACTTTAATGACCCCACAAGGTCCATTGAGGTTGAGGCTGTCATTGATACAGGTGCAACGATGGTAGTATTACCTCAAAATATCGTGAGTGAACTTGGATTGAAAAAAATTCGAGAAACAAAGGTTAAATACGCAAACAACGGTATAGAGTCAAAATCAATCTATGGCGTGGTGACCATAGAAATTAAAGGACGAACGGGTAACTTTGATGTGTTAGCAGAAGTAGAAGGGGCTCCACCTCTTATCGGACACGTAGTTTTGGAGATATTGGACCTCGTAATTGATCCGAGAACGCGAACTCTTATACCCAACCCCGCCTCACCAGAAATGCCGATGGTGGAAATCCTATGATGGCAACGGCGTGTAACTTCTATAGGGAGAAACACATGAAGACGCCACTTTGGATCCCGTCCGAAGAGCGCAAGCGGCAGGCCAATATAAGCCGCTTCATAGAGCAGGTAAATGACCGCTTCGGTCTGAACCTCCAGTCCTATCACGAATTGCACCGCTGGTCGGTAGAAAACATCCCTGCTTTCTGGGCCACCCTATGGGACTTTGTCGGTATCCGGGCCTCTCAGCCCTATACCCAGGTGGTGGATGACCTGAGCCGCTTCCCGGGGGCCCGATGGTTCATCGGCGCCAGGCTGAACTTTGCGGAGAACCTGCTCCGCTACCGGGACAACCGGGTCGCCTTCATTTTCAGAGATGAGCGGGGGCGAAGGGCCCGGCGAACGTACGCGGAGGTATATGATACGGTGGCCCGCCTGGCTCAATCGCTGCGCGACCTGGGAATCCGGCCCGGGGATCGGGTCGTCGCTTATATGCCCAACCTGATGGAGACGGCTATGGCCATGCTGGCCGCCACCAGCCTGGGTGCCGTGTGGGCATCCTGCGCCACCGACATCGCCGCGCCGGCCGCTCTGGAGCGGCTGGGGCAGGTGGAGCCCAGGGTCCTTTTCACGGCCGATGGCTACTTCTACAAGGGCAAACTCTTCCCCACCCTGGAGAACGCCGCTCAGGTAGCGAAAGGTATCCCCTCGCTCCAGAAAGTGGTGGTCGTGCCCTACGCCACGGAGGCTCCGGATATCCGCTCCATCCCCCACGCCGTCCTGTGGGATGACTTCCTGGCTCCGGCAAAGGGCCTGCCCATCCAGTTTGAACAGCTCCCCTTTGACCACCCCGTCTTCATCATGTTTTCCTCCGGAACCACCGGCAAGCCGAAATGCATGGTCCAGGGATCTGGGGTGTTGATCAACCACCTGAAGGAACTGATCCTCCACACCGACCTGCGGCCTGACGATGTCATCACCTACATCACTTCCTGCAGTTGGATGATGTGGAACTGGCTGCTGAGCTCCCTGGCCGTCGGCGCCACCATCGTCTTGTACGATGGTAACCCGAACTACCCTGACCCCTATGCGATGTGGAAACTCATCCAGGAGGAACAGGTCACGATTTTCGGCTGTAGCGCCAGTTACATCTATTTCCTGCGCAGCCAGGGCGTTTCACCGGGCCGGTCCTGCGATCTCTCCTCTCTGCGGGAGATTTCCCAGACCGGCTCCTCCCTTTCGGCAGAGGGGTTTGAGTACGTTTACGACGAAATCAAAGGCGACCTGCACTTCAACTCCATTTCAGGAGGCACGGACATCAACGGCTGCTTCGCGGCGGGCAGTCCTACCCTTCCGGTATACGCCGGGGAACTCCAGGGACCGGCGCTGGGCATGAAGGTTAAGGCCTACGACGAGAAAGGCGACCCCATCTCCGATCAGCCGGGTGAACTGGTGTGCGAAGCCCCCGCCCCTTCCATGCCCCTCTATTTCTGGAACGACCCAGACGGCCGGCAGTACCGGGCCGCTTATTTTGAGTTCTACCCCCATCGCCCCGTCTGGCGACATGGCGATTACATCATCATGCACAGCGATACGGGGGGCATCACTTTCCTGGGCCGATCGGATGCGGTCCTCAAGCCCTCTGGGGTGCGCATCGGCACGGCGGAAATCTACAGGCCCCTGGAGTCCTTACCGGAAATCGCCGATGCCCTGGCCGTGGGGCAGAGCTGGCGCGGAGATCAGCGGGTGATCCTCTTTGTCAAACTGGCGCCTGGCTTCACCCTGACGGAAGAGCTGAAAGAGAAAATTCGCCGGACATTGCGGGAGAAAGCCTCGCCCCGCCACGTTCCAGCGGTTATCATGGAGACCCCGGAGGTCCCTTATACCCTCAACATGAAGAAAGTGGAGACAGCGGTTACCAACATTATCAACGGACGGCCGGTCGTGAACCGGGATGCGCTGATGAACCCCTCGGCGCTGGATTTCTACCAGAGCATCGTGCCGTTGTTGCAAGAGGCCTGACGGGCCGTACAATGGTGACAACCAAAAGAAAGGAGCCTCTATGAGCCGACCATCCCTTATCCCCACCATCTGTCCCTACTGCGGCGTCGGCTGCGGGCTGTACCTCGCCGTGGAGGACGGGCGGGCGGTGGGACTGGAGTACATGCCGGAACACCCGGTCAGCGAAGGGGCCCTCTGCTCCAAGGGCAACGCCGTCCTGGAGGTGCTGAATCACCCCGACCGGCTGCAACACCCGCTGAGAAAGACCCATGGAGGCTGGGAACCCATCTCGTGGGACGAAGCCCTGGACCTGGTGAGCCAGAAGCTGGGTGAGACCCGACAGGCCTACGGCCCCGATGCCCTGGGGTTCCTGGCTTCCGCCAAGTGCACCAACGAGGAGAACTATCTCTTCCAAAAGCTGGCCCGCCTGTTGGGCACCAACAACGTAGACCACTGCGCCCGCCTATGCCACGCCCCCACTGTGGTCAGCCTGACCCGCGCCTTGGGCAGCGGAGCCATGACCAATCCCATTCCCGACTTGGCCAACGCCGATTGCATCCTTATCATCGGCTCCAACCTGGCCGAGAACCACGCCCCCGTGGCCCGCTGGGTGCTGAGGGCCAAAGAAAAAGGCGCCCGGGTTATCGTGGCTGATCCCCGTCTGACGCCCACGGCCTGGCTGGCCGACACCTTCCTGCCCCTCAGGCCGGGCACAGACGTGGCTCTGCTCAACGGCTTGATGCACGTCATCATCGAGGAGGGGCTGACCGACTGGAATTTCATCGCCCAACGGACCGGCGGCTACCATGAGCTGGTCCAGGCTGTCCGGGAGTACACCCCCGACTATGTGGCCTCCATCACCGGCGTACCGCCGGCCCTCATCGTCGCGGCGGCCCGCGCCTACGGCAAAGCGTCCGCCGCGGCCATCGTCTACTGCATGGGCATCACCCAGCACACAGCCGGCAGTGACAACGTGGCCGCCTGCGCCGACCTGGCCCTCATCTGTGGGCAGGTGGGGCGACCGGGCGCCGGGCTGTGGCCCCTGCGCGGCCAGAACAACGTCCAGGGAGCATGCGACATGGGAGCTCTGGCCGAGTTCTACCCCGGCTACCGGTGGGTGGATGACCCTCAGGCGGCCGAGGCTTTCCGCCAGGCCTGGGGATCAGATCTCACGCTCGTGGCGGATTTGCAATCCGCCGCCCCAGGCCTTACAGTGGTCGAAATGATGAACGCCGCCGCGGCGGGTGACATCAAAGCCATGTACATCATGGGTGAGGATCCGGTCAACTCGGACCCCAACGCCGGACACGTGCGCCAGGCCCTGGAGTCGCTGGACTTCCTGGTAGTGCAGGACATCTTCCTGACCGACACGGCGCAACTGGCCGACGTGGTCTTGCCTGCCGCTGCCTGGGCCGAGAAAGAGGGTACTTTTACCTCCACCGAGCGGCGCGTGCAATGGAGTCGCCGCGCCATCACCCCCCCAGGTGAAGCCCGTGACGCTCTCTGGATTATCGGCCAGGTGGGCCGGCGATTGGGTCTGGATTTAGACTATAGGGGAGCAGAGGCAGTGCTATCGGAAATCAATCAATTTGTGCCTCTCTACGGCGGTCTCACTCCCCAACGGCTCAGAGGTGTATCAGATGGCCTGTTCTGGCCCTGCCCAGACTCCGATCATCCGGGCACACCTATCCTCCACGCCGAGGCCTTTTCCACCCCCGATGGACGTGCGCGCATCGTGCCTGTGCGTTACACCCCGCCGGCCGAGGAGACCAGCGCCCACTTCCCGCTGGTGCTGACTACCGGCCGGCTGGCGGTGCATTACAACACCGGCTCCATGACCCGCCGCAGCCCGTCCCTGATGGAACGGGCCCCGGAGCTTCTCGTCGAGATAAACCCGGCGGACGCCGCCCAACTGAACCTCACTGAGGGCCAGGTCGTGGCCATCACCACAGCGCGGGGGGAGACGAAGGCCAGGGCACGACTCACCGACAGAGTCCGAGCTGGAACGGCGTTCATGCCTTTCCACTTCTCGGGCCCAAACCAACTGACCACTGATGCCCTGGACGCAGAAGCCAAAATACCCGAGTTTAAAGTGGCTGCTTGCCAGGTGAGCAAGGAGGGGTGATCATGTCTAAACTCATCTACGCCGACCTGAACCGCTGCATTGACTGTCGGGCCTGTGAGGTGGCCTGCCAGCGAGTGCACAACGGCCTTTCTAACACCTCGGTCGTGCTGGTCCAGGACCGTTTCGCCGTGCCCCTCTCCTGCCGCCACTGCGAAAAGGCTCCCTGCGTCACGGCTTGCTACACCGAGGCGTTAAGCCCCGCTGAGGACGGAACGATTTCCTTGGATGCGGCCAAATGCACGGGGTGCGGCCTGTGCCTTTTTGCCTGCCCCTTCGGCATGGCCGGCTTTGACTGGGCTGGCAGGGTGATGCACAAATGCGATCTCTGCGCCGGGCGCCTGGCCGAGGGAAAGCCGCCCGCCTGCGTGATCACCTGCCCCACCCAGGCCCTCAGCTACGGTCAGTATGAAGCCTTCACCCGGGAAGCCCAGCGCCGGGCCGCTTTGGCCATGGTCAGGGCGACGGTGAGCTAGGAGGTGGAGATGACGACCGGCAAAATTAACCAACTGCTCGTTGACCTGGACAAGTGCGTTGGCTGCTGGGCCTGTACCCACGCCTGCCCGGCCCATCTCATCACCTTCGTCGACCAGGACCGACAGCGCACCCTGCGTTTCGCCCGCACCTGTAGCGAGGACTGCACACGCTGCGCCGCGGTCTGCCCGGAAGAAGCCATTACCCTTGCGCCGATAGAGGCCGCACCAGAAGGCGAATACCTGATGGCAACCTTTGACCTGCTTTGCTGCCAGCGGTGTGGCGCTCCCTTCACCACCGGGCGGATCGTAGACAAGCTCCTGACAGTCATTCCGCGGGAGTTCCAGGCCGACGCAGCGGAGCTATCGTGGGTCAGACTGTGCCCCGATTGTCGTAAGTTGACCGAGGGGGAGAGGGTGGCCAGGGAGTGGGTCATGTCGAGGTGGCCGGGGGCCTCTCAAGGCCAGTCTCAGTTGGAGTAGAGCCTTCAGGCGGAACTCTCCGGCTAAAGCCTTAACTCCAGCCCCGCCCTAAATCGTCGGGCTAAAAAACGAAGGGCGATAAATCGCCCTCCGCTAGCCCGCTTCAGAGTGTAGCGGAGAATTTGTCGTTATGCCAAGGCTGCTCAAAGGCCCCGCCATAAAAGTCGGGGCTCAGCAGCCCAAGGGCGTTGAAACGCCCTTGCAGCGGCCAGGGCAGCGTGCTTCAACACGCTTGAGCCGCTCAGCCTGAACGTTGACGTTCAAGCCCAAAGGCCCCGACTCCAGAATGTCTCTCCGACAGGCTGCTAGATGGGTTGACAATAAAACCAGGTACCAGTAATCTGAAAAGCCCGCCAAGCCACGAGGATGTCCTGGTGTCCTTGGTGGTCTTCAGACAAGCTCTCAGATAGCTTGATCGGGGTAGCGTTTGAGATAGCCCAGGGCTTTGCCCTTCTCACTGTCCATCACCACTTCAAGGTAACGCCCATCGGTGATGGCCGGCACGTCTATAACCTTGATGTACTTGGCATACCTGCTGTCTGATGGGACCAGGTCGGGCAATATATTGGGGGATTCCCGGAAAAAGGCCTTATTGAAGACCGTGTCATCCTGGTAGGGATAAAGAGGCAAGGGGTAAATGCGGGCCTCTACCAGGCTCTGGAAAAAGTGCGTGCCATAAGAGAGTTCCGGTGTGCCATCATCACCTCGGGCCATAGCCATCTCCACCAGCACACTGGTGTTGTGGATATCGGCGTAGGTCACCTTCAGGCCCAGGTCAACATTGGAGCTGCCCCAGCGGCCTGGCCCCATCAGGATGAACCGCTGCCCTTCCAGACGCTGGTTAATGTGGCCCACCACCCGTGCCAACTGCAATTTGGTCGTGGGATCCGGTATCCGGTCGTACTCCTCCGGGTCCACGTAGACCACGTAGCGGATCTTAGGGACCAGGCCGTGAGGCACCAGCTTGTTGGTCGAGAAGATGATGTCCTCTTCAGGAATCGTGGACGGAATCTGGACACGCCAATCGGATTCGTAGCTGCTCTGAGGGCGGCATTGAACCAGGTGCACCTTCAGGGAGGGTTGAGGATACCTGCCTTGAGCGGGAGTGAAGGGTGCAGGGTTGATGTCTACCGTGAACTCTATGTCTACAGGCCTCCCATATCGTCGTTCCAGTTTCTTGAGGATGGCCTTCATCAGCGGAACCAAGGTGGTGTCTTTCAAGAGGCAATCAAAGGTCAACACCAGTTTTTGAGGGTCAATGTCGTAGCTTTGAGAGAACATCGGCTGCAGGTAATCCCCCTTGTCTACCGAAGCCAGGAAGCGGACAGGGGGATAATCTATAGAGAGCACCTCCTTGATGGGCAGTGTCTTGAGTTGGTTGTCCGCCAGGTCTATCAAGTCAATAAAACGTTGGGAGTAGCGTCTGATCTCCTCAGCGTCCGCCTCCGGCCGCAGTTGGGGATGGCTCAAGGCGACCATGCGGGGGTAATCGTTAGCCACGCGTTCCACAGCCCGGGTGCCTAATCCCCAGACTATCCTCAGGAAACCATCCTCCTGACGGATCCGGGGGTTCCAGCGGAAGGGGTTGAGGCTGAAACCCACACCGGCCAGGGCAGGGAAGAAGAAATTGCGCCATTGGGTTCCCTGCACCTTTTGAATCAGGACCGCCATCCGCTCATCGTAGTCAATCAGCCCCATGCGTTGACGGTAGAGGATGGGCACAGGGCTGGGGACGCTGGCATAGACCTTGGTGATGGCCAGGGTCAGGGCCTCCAGGTTCTCCTCCAGGGTGCCCTGGTTGGGGCAGAAGAAACTGTCGTACTTGCCGGCAAAAGAGGTGCCAAAGTTGTCCTCCAGCAGGCTAGAGGACCGCACGATCAGAGGGGCGGTCCCCACTTCTTTCAAAAGCTCCCGGAGGCCGTAAACGATCTCGTCTGGGAAGCGCCCTTTGAGATAAGCTTCCCGGATGGCCGGGTAGTCGGCCTCAATCTGTTCCCGCGTCTTGTATTTCTGGTTCAGGGTGTCGTGCAGGCGGTTGAGGGAGAGAAAGTCGTAGAATACATCGGCGCCGATGAAATAGGATTCAGGGATCGCCAGGTGGCTTTTGATGTCTATCCCCACGCCGGCTCCTTCGTCACCCCTTCGCCTTCCGCTCAGGGCCGGTTCGTCCGGTTCGCTCTCATCTTCATGTTGCAGAATCTTCCAGGCCAGCAGCAAGCCGGCGGCCTTGCCCCCGATCTTGCCCCGGCCGATGCGGCGCCGGCGGACCTCTTTCAAGTCGGCGATGGTAAACCATTCCTTAGCGATGCCGACAAAACCCAGTTGATCGCTGATCATGCTCTTGATCAGCACGACGATGATCTCTTGCAGGTGGTGTTTAACCTTGGCCTTCTTTTCGGGGGGGTAGGATTCAAATTCCTCCCCCTGGGCAAAGAGGAGATCCCAGGGTGCCAGTTCGGGATTGAAGGGCAGGATGACCCCCTCAGGCTGAGGGGTTCTTTCAGACATGATTTCCTGGACGATGTCCTCAAAGAGTTCGTGGGGGAGATTGTAGGCAAAATAGAAATCTGTGAGGTGCTCGCGGATCCATCTGACGCGTTCCTCCCACACCTCCGGCGACTCCTGGAGGAGGGGATCATACAGCCCTTCCCGTTTCTGAGAGAGGATCGCCTTCTCCCGCACTTCCTCTTCAAAGACCTGAGGGGAGATGATGCCCCGGGAAAAAAGCTCCTGTCGCATCCGCTCCCTGATCCGGCGGGCCAGGATGGGATACTGGCTGATCTTCAAATAAAGGGCCAGAACCTTTGGCATCTTGTGGGGATCAATTGTGGTAAACATAATCTCTGCTCGTTGGAATTCGCAGGCTCCTGTTAAGCCTGTTTTTCGCACCCTGAGAGCCCAAGGGCCCCGACGTAAACGTCAGGGCTGAGCAGCCCAGGGGCGCTGCAGCGCCCTTAATACTGCCAGAGCACGCTGTGGGGGCGCCCGGCCGGACGCCCCCACCCGACCGGCCGCCTGCGCGGTCGAGTTGGGACGTCCCCTTAGAAAGGCCCTCTAGACGCGGCCTCGGTCGCTGGCTTTTTTGCGTCCTGCGCCCCAACAGTCAAAACCGCCGTTGATGCATATGGGGCCTGTTGACAGCCTGCCCCCGCTTCGGGCTGGCTCCGGTGTCCGGCATAGGAGCTTCACGCTATAACCTGGGGTGACGGCTATTCCGCCACCGCCGGGTGCAGGTACTTGATGGCCCCCTTGCTGATCAGCACCTCCAGGCCATTCGCCTGCCGGACGAAGATCTCGTAAGTGTCCACCCCTGTCAGCTCGCCTTTTATAGCCTTTCCGTCGTTGAAGACCACGGTCACCTGCTTGCCCTCCAGGGCGGCCAGATATCCGGCCTGGCTCTGGCCCCAGTTGCGCTTTGGCTTCTTGGCTTTTTCTTGCTTTTCTTCGTTATTCATTACCCCCTCCGTTTTCCCCCGAGTCAGTGATGAGCTTCGCCTGGTACAGCTATTCCATCATTGCCCGGACACCCCGTCCCCTCCTGAGGCCCGATAGGCATCGGAGCCGAAGCTTCCGCTAGCGCCGGATAACCTCTACCGGGATAGGGCTCCCTGGGAGCCTGCCGCAGGCAAGAGGTATTGACCTCACAGGGCTGGTAGCCGATTTCAATGCCAGGCCCAGATCAGAAGGCGGTCTCCAAACCGGTGGCGGGCAACCCCCAGGTCGGCCATGCAGTTCAAAGACCCCGTAGCTTTCATCTTCGCGTTCCAGGTACAGATGCTCGGTAAAGCATATTCCGCTCCCCCTTTCCTCCAGGGTTATCGCGGGAGCATGGAAAACTCAGAAGGCCAGTCTGGATGGGCCGGCCGAAGCTGACCCCGGTTTGGAGAGCAGCTCTTTTTTCCAGCGGATCTCGCCCTGCTTCCGGTGTTGCCAGCGCCAGAGGAGGCCGATGGGATAGCCGGCCATTTTGGCCAGATCACCCACCAGCCGGATGACAGGTACCCAGAAGATAGCCTCCCGAAGGGAAGCGGGAGGTTTGGGGCGTGAGGAGAAAAGCCGCCGGTAGGGTGTCCAAAGGTACAGCGCGGCGCCGGGCAGCAGAGGGATCAGCAGCCAGGGGGAAGACAACAGGCCGGCTGCCAGCAGGCCGGTGGCCAGCAGATAGGTGGCATAACGAATGAGATGGCGCTTACGCCACAGGTCGGCCTTCCCATCTCCTCGGGCATAGTTGAAATACTGACACCAAAAAGCCCGCAGGCTTCCACGCGGACGAAAGTAGACCAGCGCCTCCGGTACGAAGGGGAAGGGGCCATAGAGGTCCCGCAGACGGAAATCGAAAATGAGGTCCTCACAATAGTCCAGCCACTCGGGATAGCCCCTGACCTTTTCCCAGGCTTCTTTGAGGAAGGCCACCGACCGGCTGGAGGGGAGGAATTTGTCCGGCTCAATCTCGGAGAGGGTGGGCAACACGGTGGCCCCCATGGCCATTTCAAAGGCGGTCTGAGGATCTGGCTCGAACCAGCCGCTGACCACGGCAGGTGGGTGGCCATCCTCAAAAGGGGCGGTCAGGCAGGCCAGCCAATTGGGCGACAGCCGGACGCCGGCGTCGGTGCTGGCGATGACCGGCCCATGAGCTGCTTTGATGGCCGCATTGCGTCCCTGGGAGATATTACAGCCGGGGTACACCAGCAGCCGAACCGGCATAGGGCTGTTCTGGGCGAAGGCCTTGATCCGGGCTGCCGTGTCGTCGGTGGAACCGCCATCCACAATGACGACCTCGTCAGGCAGGCGGGTTTGGGCGGCCAGCGACTCCAAAAGGGGGATAATGGTTGCCTCCTCGTTTTTGACGGTGGTGATCACGGTCACGGGTACGGTCATCTGGGTTTCTCCCGTTTGATTCGTTCGATTTCCTGGAGCACGCCTTGAAATCCTAGCTGGCGGGCAATTATTCGAGGAGCATTTTCAACGGTTTAATGATAGCACAGAATGTCAGCAACGGCAACTGTGGGCGTTGCGCGGGTGAGCCTGTGCCTTTTTATGCGCTTGAGGCTTGGGCGAACTCGTGGCGTCGCGTAAGTAACCAACCCACCAAAATCCAAAAATGAAATTGGATGAGGCTTTTTCTATAAGTGCGTCATTCGCACCGCTATCATTTTGTCTCCTTTTGATATTCAAAGTATGAATAAACAATGGTATAAATGGCCACTAAAATCACCGGAACAAGGATGAAAAATAATGCATAACTCTGGAAGAATATCCCAACAAAAGCAACAATCCCAGCAATTTTAAACAACTTTCCACCAATTTTGTGAGTCTTCTCCCACACTCTTTCATTGCTCAATGTCCAGGGTGTTCTAATCCCGATAAACCAGTTCCTTTTTGCATTTTCACAAAGGGTGCCAATGTAGAAAAATAGAAGTCCAAGCTCGATAGGGAGTATTATATTAGGGCTAATTTTAATTCCAACATTCCATAGGATTACCTGAAAGTAAATGGAAAGCATGAATATTAAAAACAAGATGATAAACCCATCATAATATTTTCTAAATTCTTCGATGTTTGCTTTCAATGGATCCATTCTTGGGATGGCAACAAAAAGTAAAGCAAGTCCAGCAAGGATAAGAGGTAGTAAAAATAATCCCCAGAACTTTGACATATAACCATCTACTTGCCCTTGGGCATTCCAATGCGAAGCCATTTTCTCTGGTATCTGGGGATAAAAATAAAAATAGATACCAACGATGAAGGAAAACAGGGTTATCCCCAAGACTATTATTTCACTTTTTCTCATAATATTTACCTTTCTAAAGGCATGGGTAGTTTGTCAAATCTTGTGTAAAAGTGCAGGCCGGGCTACTTGGCAGGTATAGGGATTTTTCTGAACTTCAAAGTGCGCACGACAGCATAGCACATTAACAAGCAACTGCCTTCGTGAAGCGCCTCGAACTCGGCGGGCGTCAAGTAGCCCAACGCTGAGTGCACACGCTTGGTCATGTAGACATCGTCCAGAAAGCGGCCAATGCGCCGATACGCATCTTCGTAGTCTTCTTAGTCGTTCAGATACACCTCCTCTTCTTTCAGGGTGCGGATGAGCCGTTCGGCATAGGCATTCTCCATCGGGCGCCCGACGGCGGCCATGCTGATCTGTGTGCCGTGGGCCTCCAGGAGGGCCACATAACCGTGAGCGGCGTACTGGACCCCTTGAGCGGAATGATGGATACGCGGGGCGGGATGAGCGGCCAGGGCTCTTTCCAGGGCTGTGCGCACCAACTCCTCCGTCAGGTCGCGGCCCAGATACCAACCGCGGATGGCGCGGGTGAAGATGTCCATCAGCACTGCCAGGTACAGGGACTCCGCACGCAGGCGGATGTAGATGATATCTCCGCACCAAATGTGATCAGGCCCTTCCGGCTCCAGGTCCCTGACCAGATTCGGATACTGTTCCAGCCCATGCCGGCTGAAGTTAGTGCGCACGTAGCGTTTCACCTGTACCAAAAGGGTCTCTTGGCGCATGATGCGCAGCACCCGTTTGTGGTTTGCGACGTGCCCCCGCCGGCGCAGTTCGGCTGTGATGCGACGATAGCCGTAGCAGGGGAACTCCAGGGCGATCTGTTCCATCATGTCCCGGAGCTCGGTATCATCTCGCCCCAGGGGTTGGTAGTAGGCTCCAGTTCTTCAATGCGGGCTTGCTCGGCCGACCTGCTGGTGTGGGTGGCGAAGAGTTATGGGGCTCGCTCGACGAGCTGCTGCCGCCAGCGGGACACCAAGTCGGGACTGAGGTTGTATTCCCGGCAAAGGGCCGCCTGCTTGTTGTCCTCGCGCAGGGCTGCCAAAGCTACCTGCGCCTTGAATTGAGCTGAGAATGCACGTCGTTTGGTCATTGGAACCCTCCTACACTGGATAACACTAGATCCCGATGTTGGTTACGGATGTGTCCAGTTTTTGGGGTTCACTACCGGCGGCCCGCTCCAGACTGGGGTGATGGAGCAGTTCCCGCACTTCCTTTGTGTGGCGCTGATTTGGGGGCGCTTCGAGCGTTTCCCTCGTTTGGTCTTGGGGTAGACGATCTTGGGCTTATCCAAGTAGACCACGGTGTTGGCCAGGACGTCACCGTAGTACTCAATGCCTGCTGCGTCCAGGCGTTGCCGCAGAGGAGCATTGCGCCCATACCAGTCGTCCATGTCAACGGCCACAAAGGGAACTGATTGGCTTGAGCCCGTTGGATGATCTGCCAAGCCAATTGCGGTTTGGTTTGGAAGGTGCGTGTATCAGGTAGGCCGACCTTCTTACGCCGTTCGGCATACGCCTCTTCAAACCAACGTTGGGGCAAGCTCGCCATCAATCCAGATGTTGACCCGGGGGGTCACCTCAGATTTCGTGTCCATGCTGCTATATATACCATAAATGTGTTGTTTAGGCCAGTGTGACGGTTCATAGCAGCCGGACAGTCATGCGTAGATCGCTGGCAACTCAGCAAGTGCATCCGACAGCAAAACCACAGAACAAATGTTTAATCTGACATTGCCAAGCTACTCAGCCGCTTCCACTGGATTTGTAATCCAGCGGGAAAACGGGCAGAATTTGAGCGGATTGGGGTGTTTGGGGCTTGGATTGCAAATCCAAGTCGAGCAGGGTGAGCAGTTACGTCAAGATTTGGGACACGGACGAACACGGAAAGACACTGATCGGTTATTCCCATTTCATCCGTGTTGATCCGTGTCCTATTTTACTCGTGGTTTGAGGCGGAGCTTCGCTAGAAGAAACAGCCGAATCGTGCCCGGTAGCCTTCCTCGGCCAGGGTGACCATAGCCCGCAGGCCATCGTCAATGCCGCGCAGGGGGGTCTTGAGGATGCGAGCAGCCTTGCCGGTGTCGAGGCACAGGCGCTTGGGGGTGAAGGCCACCTGAGGGGTGCTGTCAAAGGACAGAGGGCGAATGCTCGCTCGCGGCAGCCCAAAGGTCAGCGCCAGTCTTTGGGCGAATTCGTACCGGCTGATCAGCTCAGGCCCGGCCACGAGGATGGTTTCATTCAGAGAAGCTTCCCTCTGGATTAGCTCCAGGATAACTGCCACCAGGTCGTTGATGAAGATGAACTGGCGGTATTGATCGTGGTACATGTTCAGTTCGTGACCCTCTTGCAGCCCGCGCAGGATCCATTCGGCCATGCTTTCGGTGTAGCGAGAGCTCCAGCCGTACATCACCGTGGTGCGGACGATGGCGAAATCGTCGCTTCCGGCGCGGACCAGCTCCTCCCCCTCGACTTTGGTGCGGCCATAGACAGATAGAGGGCTGGTGGGGCTGGCCTCGTCGTAGCGCTCGGCCCTCCCGTCGAAGACCAGGTCCGAGGAAAGGAAAATGAAGCGCGCCCCAATGCCTCTGGCCGCCTCGACCAGGTGGGCCGTGCCCTCCACGTTGACCCGATGGGCCAGGGCTGGCTCTTTCTCGCAGGCTGTCGGTTTGGTCATCCCACCAGCGTGGACAATGGCCTCCGGCCGGATGGCCTCCACTCGTTTCAGCACACCGTCCCGATCGGTGATGTCCAGTTGCAACGCCCTGGGATGGGCGATGCGGTTCCGCAGGTAGGTCGGGTACAGCTCAAATTTTGTGCTCGCGGCGGATTTGCAATCCGCCGCCTGGTCGCTGGATTGCAAATTGCCATCCTGAGTGAAACGAAGGACCAGCGGGAGCGATTTGTGATCCACTGAGACCACGATGTTGGAACCCAACGTCCCGCTCCCGCCGATCAGTAGCACTCTCTTCATGTTTTGGCCTTTCCCAAAGTGCGACTACTAAGGGCGTCGCACCTGCGTTATCGCCCCTGCCACCAGTCTCTGCGCGAGCGTGGGTCCATCGGGGAGCCGGTGTCTCGGATGGCAATCCCGATTTCGCTGCCCCGGGCACGGCCAAAGGCCTGTCTGGCCCGCAAGGCCGGCAGGCGGCTGCGCCCGGCGCTATTCCACGACTCGTAGAGGGCCAGCAGGCTGGGCTCCACGCAGACGTTTTCTACGTGAAGGGTGTACCCGTACACTACGTTATCGTCTGGGGTGTACTTGAGAGTGATGCGCTCGGTGCTGGCATACAGCACCAACACTTCGTAGCCGCCGCCGATGGTGTAGCCAGAATCGGGCACGTGGATGGTCTCGCCGGAAGTCGCGGCCAGCCCGGCCAGGGTCACTTCTGGATTGGTGATCAACGGTCCCCGACGGTTGTGTTCCCAGTCCCAACTGTACAGTTGATAGACGGCGCTGAAGGTGGCGGTGCGGTTGTCGGCAAAGAGGCCGGGCAACTGGGGCGCGTTGGGATCGGCCCCGCCGCTATAGTCCACCAGCCTCTTGTAGGCATCGGTAAGTTCGTAGCCGAGCATAGCCAGGTTCAGGTCGGGGTGCTCTTCGGCTGAGGGATTGGTCGGGCTCCCGTTCATCGGGAAATTACCGTAGCTCTCGCCTGGGATGGGCTGGCAAACCCCGGCCCTGGTAATGAAGGGCAGGTAGACGTAAGTGGTGACAACGTCCAGGGAACGGATATCGGCAGCGCCGCTGTGGTTGTCCATTGGATGAACGCTTGCCCTTTCGTCTCGCCAGAACGGGCCAGAGGACCCGATAAGAGTAGTTGTCGCGGCCTGAATGGATGAGGGGGTACTGGCCAAGCCGATGGCCAACATCAAACTCCCCCCGAAAAGTGAAGCGAGCAGGGTGAGGCCCGGCCTCCGCGCAAGCAGACTCAGTAGACCGCAATTAGGTTCTGGAGTCAAGGCTTTAGCCGGAGAGTTCCGCCTGAAGGCTCTACTCCAAATGATCTTTTGCGATCTACTGAGTCTGATTTTCACATACATGGCGTATCCTCCACATTATTCACCTTTGCCCTTTCTCAGGATCTGCTCGCTGTGAGGGACTGGCGTATAGCCAGGGGGTGTTTCTATCTTCTCCCAGGTCCATCCACCCGGGCCCATAGTTTGGGTACCGGCGGGCAATCCACCACAGTAGGCCCAGAGGGTGACGTCGTCCACGAAAAAGTTGGTGATCAGGTAATCGTCGGTCGTTCCCTGGAAGAAAAGGCGGCGCGTCTGACCGGCGTGGGCGCTGAAATCCCTCCACTCCATTGTGCCTTTCCACCAGTAGCTGCTGCTCATGGTATTGTCTGCCCAGAGAAAGCTCTCCAGGGTCCCGCCCGAGGCATTTTGCAATTCTGCGTGGAAGTAGTCGTAAGGGGTATCAGGGTCATCTTCTGATTCTACGTAGAGATAGAAAATTAGTCTGGCAGAGGAAATGCCGGCTGGGATGTTGATCGTCTGGTAGAGCCGGTCATCGGCGTTATTGTATCCCCCAAACCAGGCGCTCCAGGAGCCGCTGTGAGGATAATAGCCCTGCGAGCTAGGCCCGATGATGTCGTACGGACCGCTCGATTGCACCCAGATGGTCCTGCCGCTCTCGAACCCATTGTTCTGCACGACCTGGGTGTCTCTACAGGTGCTGCCCTTCATAATAAGGGGCAAGAAGATTTCCGCGATCTTACCGCTACTATTGCTGGTGACGGCCAGATTGTAGCCGTATCCTGTGCAACCACCCTGGGCAGTGGAATGGCTCACTGAGATGTAGTAGGTGCCGGTGATGGTAGCGGTATAATTGTTGATGCACGAGGCCGGGTTGCCCGGACTGCAGTCGTCGTTCTCTTCGAGCTTTGTGGTGCCGTTGGCGTCATACAGGGCCAGGACGGTGTCGCTGCTGGCCCCCAAATTCGAGGTGGTGATGGTGTAGGCACTCCCGGCTGACACCGCGACCTTGGCCCAGTCCACGTCACCAGCGACGTGGAAGTTGTGGGTTTGCGCTGCTCCGTTCACAATGATCGTTTTAGCGGTTGTGTAAGTGTCATCGGCTTCGTAGGCATCCTGGCAGCCGCCGCCATTGTAAACAATGTAATTGGCGGAGTATCCCACGTTGGAGGTCCCGTATTTGATACGCATATAGCCGCTTTCACCCCAACCTGTCCCCCAGGAATTCCTGAGGTACCATATTCCCTGATTGTCGTCCCAGCCGACCAGGACCACGGCGTGATTCACCTCGCTGCATTCATTGGTTTCGAATATGCCGCCTGTGTAGTTGTGAAAGGCGGAGCCTACACAGACGGCGGCGGAAACGGGCCCATGGTCGTAGATGGCTTGCTTGATAGCCGCCACGGAGGGAACGCCGTGCTCAGGTCCCACGAAGGCCCAGGAAACGATTTTCTCGTGATGGGCGTGCGGGGGGTTGCAAGGGTCATCCCTGGCCACATAGGGGAAATCGGCCTCATAAACTGCCCCGGCGTCGGTCTCACCTGACACTTTCTTCCACCAATGATAGTCGTGGGCCCACCACCCACCACTACAGCCCCAGCCGTCTTCGTTGCATGAAACAAGGTACTGTTCCGCAAGGTCCTTAACAACTCCCCCATCCCGGATTCGGATGTTGGATTCCAGGGCGCCGACCGTGCTGAAGGCCCAGCAACTCCCACAACTGGCCTGATCCTTGACCGGGGTGCATCCCCCCAGGTCGCACCAGTTAAAAGATGTAGGGAGGCCAAGTTGGTCAGTCGAAACTTCCAAAGTCTGAACAAGGGGTTCGGCTGTAGGAGTAGGAAGGGGATCCTTGGTGCGGGTAAAGGACCCTGCACTTTTCACTTGCAGAGAGAAGGTCCTGGCCGGTGCTACCCCCTTCTCCCAGGGGCGACGGTAGACCAACCGGAGAGGGGTCTGGCCCGCGGCCACTGCTTCGAAGCGCAGAATCTGCTTAGCTGGAGCACCCAGCAGATGCGATTCTGCTTCGAACTCCGTCTTCCCCATCTGGCGCAGGATCGCCTTGTCTATTTCCTCTACCTCCCAACCATAGCCGGTGGATGGATTGCTTTCCAGGCTGATGACCAGAACCTGGCCTTCGCCGAGCTCGATCTGGCGGCCATCGTCTGCTGCGCCCAGGCTGACTTCGCCAGGCTTGGGGCCATCTGGTGGAGGGGCGGCGACAGCGGTTGTGAAAAGCAACAGAGAACCGAATAATAGGGCAGCACAAATCAGCCATGGTGCCAGAGGTTGGTTGACGTGAATCCAGTGCTTCATCTTTGTAGCATCTCCTTAATCCGTGAGGCTTCATGCCTCATGTCGGTTTAGAAGTGAAACTGGCCATACTTCACCCACCAACCCCTATGAGCCCATACTTCTATAATAATACCATGAGAACCGCAGGGAGGCAATGAGACGTTAGTACTAGGCAACCGTGGTTATGTTGCTTATATCGCCAAGTGCTGGTATAATAGAGGTGCTCGTTGGGCCCTGAACCCGAGAGCCAAAGTCGGTCGGGCTTGATACGGGGGAGGAGGATGTTGTGGATATGTGGAGTCACAGGGACATCTCAATTAAGATGTGGGCCAGGGAAATGGCCGCTTTGTTCTTTCTCAGCGATGAGGTGGGTGGTCTGGACGGAACCACCCCCGATGATTGGATCGCCCTGGAGCCCGATGACTGGTTGCCGTTGATCAAGCAGTTGGACCTCCTGACGGACCTGGATAAGGTCATCGAGATTGGTGAGGAACTCCTGGACCTGGTGGAGTGGGAGGCCCTGCCGATCGCCGTGCTGGAGTCACCCCTCGATTATCTGGAAGACTTGTTGGAAGACTACCTCGGACTAAACGGAGAGCCGGAGGACTGGCTGGATGGCTTTGGACTGCGGAAAGGTCGCCGGAGGAGAGACCGGCATCTCCTGGAGATCTCTCTGGCTATCTTGCGGCTGGGCCAGGAGCTGTCCGAATCGGCTCGAGAAGCGGTCGCAGCCTGGGCCAATTTGCAACGTCACATGCGGCTGATGCCTTCCGAAGAATTGGGTTGTGAGACCTGTCCGGCAGCGCCTTTTTGCGATGAACTGGCCGCACCTGAGTTGCCGCTCGCCGTGCGAGGGTTCAGCCTGTTGGTGGGTCTGAGCCTGATGCGTTGGCCACAACGGGCGGCGGGACTTCCTCATGGCCTGTTGGCGGAGATGGAACCGGCTCTCTACACCGAGTTGATGGAGCGTTGGGAGGCTTTGCCCGATGATGAGGTGTCGGGCCCGGAGGCCCTTTTCGCCCAGGGGCAACTGGCCCATTTCCTTGCCCAGACGGGGACAGTAGAGGCCCTGGGCCTGGATGCGGAGCTGGATGAACAGGATGCCGCCACCCTTTACTCCCGCCTGAGCCGGGCCATGCTCCTGGTCCATAACCGATGCCGGCACTGTGAAGAGCGGGCGGAACTGGCCTGTCAGGCCGTGACGGGTTGGGAAGAGGGGCCCTGCCCGCTGCTGGATGTGGCTGCCAACCTGGTGATGACGGGCTCCCTGGCCGGTTGCCCCAAGGTGGAACAGGGCGGTGACCTGAGCCCGTCCGCGGGGGGCGGGAGCAGCGAGCATGGCTAACGCTTCGTCGGGAGGCTGACCCATGGCGCAGTGCTGCTGCTTCAAGATGGGCGGGCGCGGTTCTGGACATAGGCTCTGGAAGAGGCCCTGGCCCTTTGAAGGCTTTGCGGAGCGATTTTATGGGCACCCTGAACCCCGAGCTTCCCTCTAAAGAACTGACCCAGGCGCTGGAAAATGCCGCTGCCCTGATGCGCAGCCTGAAGAAGCGTATCCTGACTCCTGAGACCCTGCTCCTGGCCTTCCTCCGTATGCCGGACAGCGCCGCCTATCACCTCCTCCAGCGCTTTGCCGAGACCAGGGGCTTCAGGCTGGCTGACCTGGAAAGCGAAGTGGAGGACCGTGCCCGCACCCGCCTCGGCCGCGACGCTGATTTCGCCTTTGTGGACCAAAACGGCCAGCGGGTCCCCCTCTCCGATGAGATGCTGATCATCCTCGATGAAGGGCTCACCATTGCCCAGGCCATGGACGAGGTCTGGGTAGGCACCGAACACGCCCTGGCGGCCATGACCCAGGCTGGCGTTTCCACCGCCGGCTTCCTGCAACGGCACGGCATCACCCCCCGCGCTCTGACCGACCTTCTCTCCGCTCAGGCTCTCGGTCAACGCACGACCACCCGCGATTGGGTGGCCCTGGCCCGTAAAGGAGAAGCGACCCCGGTATATTTTCGGGAGGCTTTGCTACGAGACCTCATCACTCTGCTGGCCCTGGCCACCAACCGCCACGTCATCCTGGTTGGCCCGTCCGGGGCAGGCAAACGCACCCTGGTCTACAGCCTGGCCCTGCTCCTCGCCGAGGGCAAAGGGCCGGCGGACTTCAAGACGGTGATCGAAATCGCCGAGCCAGCTCTATGGGATAACCCCTCCACGGCGGTGAGGAGTGGCCTGCATCAGGCCAAGGGAGGCATCCTCTTCATCCCCGACATCCATCGCTTCTTCGGGGGCCCAATCCACGCCCAGTTCCCCAAGGCGGAACAACCCCTCCAGAAAGCTTTCTTTGAAGCACAGGTGGCCATCATTGGCACCACCACCGAGGCCGAGTACAAGAGCCGTCTGGCAGGAGCCATTGGCCATTTGTCCCACCTGTTGCGGGTGCCCCCCGCCAGTACAGACGAGACCGTGGCCATCCTGCGCACCCTCAAACCCCGCTTCGAGGCCGACTATGCTCTGACCATCGCCGACGAGAGCCTGCAAACCGCCGCTTCACTGGCCGGGCGTTACCTGTCGGGGACGGCGCTGCCTGGCGCGGCCACCCAATTAATGCACCGCGCCTGCGCCCTGGTGCGCACCAGCATCCAGGAGCACCTGGCCTTTCGCCCCAAGGTGACCTCGGATGCCAGAGTGGATGCCGACGACGTGAGCCTGGCCGTCAGCCTGATGACCAGCATCCCCGTCAGCAAGTTGGGGGCCGATGAACGCACCCGCTACGCCCGGATGGTCGAGTACCTCCACCGGCGTATCATCGGCCAGGATGAGGCTGTGCTGGCCGTCAGCCGGGCGGTCAAGACGGCGCGGGTGGGACTCAAAGACCCCCGACGGCCCATCGGTTCATTCCTTTTCCTCGGCCCCACCGGCGTGGGCAAGACCGAGCTGGCCAAGGCCCTGGCCGAGTTCCTCTTCGGCAGCGAGGACGCCCTGATCGCCATTGACATGAGCGAGTACATGGACGAGAGCGCTGTCAATCGCCTCATTGGCGCGCCGCCGGGCTATGTCGGCTTCGAGAGCGGCGGCCAACTCACTGACCGGGTCTTGCAAACACCCTACACCGTGGTCCTTTTCGACGAGGCGGAGAAGGCCCACCCCCGGGTGATGGACCTCCTGTTGCAGATTATGGAAGAAGGCCGGCTGACCGATGGCCAGGGGCGTACAGCCTCTTTCAGCGAGGCCGTGCTCATCCTGACCAGCAACCTGGGTGCTGAGCTGTTGGCCGACCCCGACCTGGGTGACCGGGCCCGCGAGCTGGCGATGGGGGCGGTCAAGAAGCACTTTCGCCCCGAGTTCCTGAACCGGTTGGATGCCATCGTCACCTTCCATCCTCTCTCGCCTGAGAACCTGCGCGCCATTCTGGATTTGTTGCTGAAGAAGGAGGCCGAATTGGTGGCGGAGCGGGGGTTGACCCTGATAGTCAGCCAGGCGGCCCGGGAGTGGCTGCTGGCCCAGAACAAGCACCCCGAATGGGGGGCGCGGCCCCTGCGGCGCATTATCCAGTGCCACGTGCGGGAGCCGCTGGCCGATTACCTGTTGGCCACCGACCCTAAGCCGGGCACCACGGTGCGAGTGGAGGTCCAAGGTGATCGGTTGACACTTGAGTGACATAAGGGCAGCCATGAGCGAGAAGAATCGTCCGTTACAGGAAACTTACGAGGTGCGTCTGCTGCCCGGCGCCGAAGCTGTCCTCGAGGCATTCATCAACGGAGATTGGACTGGGCCGGGCCTGTATCAGCTTCAGCTTCAGGCGGAGCGTCTGTTACTCGTCGCTGGCTTCGACGAGCTGATCTGTCTGGATACCCTCGATTTTGCACCCTTCGGCTACCAGGTGAAAACGGCGCAGACGGCGCTGCGCCGCTTCCGGGGCCGTGGCCTGCTGTGTGATGAGGTCGGCCTGGGTAAGACCATCGAGGCCAGCCTGGTGCTGAAGGAGTACCTCCTGCGCCGCCTGGTCAGCCGGGTGCTCATTCTCACCCCACCAGCTCTCGTCGAGCAGTGGCGCGAGGAACTGGCCTACAAGTTTCGCCTCACCGAGTTTGTCACCAGTTCCGACCCGGAATTCCGCGCCCTCGGCCCACGGGCCTGGGCGACCTTCCCCCATGTCGTCGCCTCGCTGGCTACTGCCCGCCGCCCCGAACACCGCCGGGAGATCACCCAGATCGTCTATGACCTCATCATCGTGGACGAAGCCCACCACCTGAAGAACCGCGCCAGCGTGTCATGGAAGTTTGTCAACGCCTTGCAGAAGAAGTACATCCTTTTGCTGACCGCCACACCGGTACAAAACGACCTGGACGAACTGTATAATCTCATCACCATCCTAAAGCCAGGCCAGCTCAAGACGCCGCGCCAATTTCGACAGCAATTTGTGGTACAGGGCGACCCACGTCTGCCTAAGAACCGCGGCCGGCTGCGGGAACTGCTGGCCGACGTGATGGTGCGCCACTCGCGTAGTCAGGTGAGTATCTCTCTGCCCCCTCGCCACGCCCACACCATCCGCCTGAAGCTCAGCCCAGACGAACAGGCCCTGTACGACGATGTCAGCACCTTCGTGCGAGAGCAACTCCGGGCCTCAGGCAGGGAGTCCGGTGATGGGGCTGAAGAAGAAGGCAACGAGCTCACGGCGGTGCAAAAGTTTACTTTGCAGACCATCCAGCGCGAGATCGGCAGCAGCCCTTGGGCTGCTGCTCCCACCCTGCAAAAGCTGGCCGAGCGGAGGGAGATGAAACCCTACCAGGCCCAACTGCTGGCCATGGCCGACCGCGCCAACCAGATCGAATCGTGGGCCAAGGCCGATGCTCTGGAAAAGCTCCTGCTGCCCATGGTAGGCCGGGTTGATACCCCATCCTCCGGGAAGGTCATCATCTTCACCCATTTCAACGCCACCCTGGAACGGCTGGCTGAGCGCTTGCGGGCCCTGGGGGTAGACTTTGTGCTCTATCACGGCGGCCTGTCCACCGCTCAGAAAGACGAGGCCATCCGCCGCTTTGAGCAGAGCGCGCCCGTCCTCCTCTCCACCGAAGCCGCTGGCGAAGGACGCAACCTGCAATTCTGCCGCACCATGATCAACTTTGACCTGCCCTGGAATCCGATGCGCATCGAACAACGGGTGGGCCGCATTCACCGTATTGGCCAGGCGCGCGAGGTGGACATCTTTAACCTGTCAGCCGAAGGCACCATCGAGGACTATATCCTGGACCTGCTCGACCGCAAACTGAACATGTTTGAGCTGGTCATTGGAGAGACCGGCATGATCCTGGGGCATCTGGCCGACGAGCGGGACTTTGAGGACCTGGTGATGGAGGTGTGGGCGCGGGCTCGCACCTCCGACGAAGTGGTCCGTGGCTTTGAGCAATTGGGCGAAGCTCTGGTGCAGGCGCGCCAGGCTTACCAGCGTACCCAGGAGTACGATGAAGCCCTCTTTGGAGAGGACTTTGCCGCAGAGTAGGACGCATGGACGAGTTAGCAGACTTTGTATTGCACTATTGCCAGGAAGCAGGCGCCATCGTCGAGCCCCCAGCTTATGGGGTCTATGAGGTGCTCTTGCCCGATGCCCTAGCAGCCCGCCTGGGGGTGTCTGCCTACCAGCGCTTCGCCTTCGACGACACCTCGCTGGAACTCCTGTCGGCTCTCCGCCCCGCTCCGGAAAAGGAGCCACCCGGCGCGGAAGAAGCAGAGGTCACGTACCTGAGCTATGGCCACCCTCTTGTCGAAAACCTGATCGAAATGGCCCGTCAGGTGCCGGCCTGTACCCGCCTCTATGCCAATGCCGTGCGACTGGACAAGCGCGGCCTGGCCGACCTGGCCCGCCGCGCCTTGTCTTTCCCCAATGCTCGCCTGGTGGAACAAAAGGGCTCGTCCGAAAGCCCCGTCCTCGGCCACTACGTGCGCTTCAATTTCAAGGCCGCGCTGATCACCGATGAGAAGCGGGAGCAACTTTTGTCGGTGCTGATGGATGCCCAGGGCGGCTATCCGGTGAAAGAGCTGGCCGAGATCGAGCACCTGACGGCCCTGGAAACGACCCCCGCCTTCGAGCATCTGCCGGTGATGCCCCCCCTCTGGCTGCCCAACCCAGAACCCCCTTCGCCGGGTCCCGCGGCTCTGCCGCAGAGCCCAGCCAACCCGCTGTCACACCAGGCGTTGGAGGGGTTGCTCGAACGGGCCCAACGCGCCGCGCTGGAAGAGCTGGCTGAGCCGCTGGATAGCCTGCAACGACGGGCAGCCCGTTTCCTGGAACTGGACCGCGCCCGGCTGGAGCAGTACTACAATGATATGGAGCGCGATCTGCAACGCCGCCTCGAACGCGCTGACGATGACCGACGTCCCGCCCTCCAGGACAAGCTGCTCGCTATCAAGGCGGAACGGGAGGCCAAGCTGGCCGACGCGGAGGCCAAATATCGGCTGCGCGTCGAACTGGCTCTGATCAACCTGTTGGTCATCGTCCAGCCTCGCCTGGTGTTGCCCATGAACATCGAGAACCGCACGGCTATGGTCACCCGGACCATGGTGTGGAACCCCCTGCTGCACCGCATCGAGCCGCTGGCCTGCGATGTCTGCGGCCATGCCTCTTATCGCCTGTTCCTGTGCACCGGAGGCCATCTGGCCCACGAGGAGTGCCTGTCGCCCCAATGCGTGGATTGCAGGCGGGTCTACTGTGGTTTGTGTGCTGACCAGATCAAAACCTGTGTGGTGTGTGAGCAGCCGGTATGCGCCAGCAGCCTGAACCGCTGCCCAACCTGTGGCCGGGGCACCTGCCGCGAACACGTGGGCCTGTGCCACGCCGCCGAGGGCGAACCGGCCCGCCTCGTTCCCAAAGCCGAAGTTCCTCCCGCACCGCTACCTGAACCCCGTCCCGAACCAAAAGCGCCCGAGGTAGAGAAAAAGGCCGAAAAGAAGCCCAAGCCTCCTACCCCACCGGCCGGGCGCCAGACGGTTAGAGCACAACGCACCCTGCCTGCCACCGGCCAGAGAATCGAGGTGTACACCCACGCTACCGGGCCGGTCATAGAGGCTTTCGTCATCGCTGCGGGCGGGCGGGAGCTGGCGCAGCGCACCTGGGAATTGGCAGAGGATGGCATCGTCGTACAGTGCCGTTGTGAAAAGGGCCCCTTTTGCCGGGTGAATCGGACCGTGTTTGAGCCGGCGAGCGCAGACGAGATCGAAGCGCAGCTCCAGGGTGAGATCGAGGCCCTGCGGCGGGAATACCAGGTGTCTGGGAAACGCCTCAATTTTTACTACGTCCTGCACCGTACACCGCGCCCGGAGCGACGATTGCTGTTGCGTGGCCTGTGGAAAGACGAAGCAGCCCTTTCCAGGGCCCGCACCGGTTTCGCGAAGACATACACCAAGCCTCCCCGCCAGCATTAAAGGTAGAAAGCCATGCCTTCGCCTAACCCTAGGCGCAGGTTTCTCATACCTGGAAGATGTCCTGCTCCAGGGGGGTAAGGATCTCGTAACCGTCGCGGGTGACCAACACCGTGTCCTCCAACCCTACCGAGCCCTCTCCGGGGAAGACGATTTTGGGCTCCACGGCGAAAGTCATCCCTTCTTCCAGGGGATAGGAATGGCCCTGGGCCAGGAAGGGAAGTTCGTTGAGCTCCAGGCCAATGCCGTGAGCGATGAAACGGGTCTGGAGCCCCGATGGGCCCAGGTAACTCTCACGGTAACCCAGCCTCTCTGCCAGCCGCAGAGTCATCTGGAAGATGGCTTCGCAATCCGCTCCCGGCCAGGTCTCTGCCAGGACAGCATCGTGGATCTCCCGGCAGGCACGGTAGGCGTCGGTGAATTTCCTGTCCATCTCTCCCAGAGAGAACACGCGGGTCTGGTCCACCTGGTAGCCGTGGTAGCAGATCCCAAAATCTACCAGAATGGGTTCGTGGGCTCTCATGACCCTGCGGCTGGCTCCCACGGGAAAGGCCGGCGAAAGCCCCAATCCGCCCATTGGTGAATCCGACTGGCTCACAATGCCCCCGCTGGGGCCGCTCAACACATGCCAGGTGTACGCCTCGTAGTTGAGGGAGCGGACCCTGAGAAGCCCCTCATGGCCGTATCTTTTGGCCACCGCTTCCAGGAGCCCCCCGAACTCGATCTCGGTCATCCCTGCTTTGAGGATCTCCCTGGCTTCCTGGTACACTCTCCTGCCTATGTCCCCCGCCACCCTCATAAGCTCGATCTCGAAGGGAGATTTGATCTTGCGGAGGTCCCGGATGAGCGGGGAGGCGTCCATGAGCCTGGCGCCTGGAAAGAGGTCCTGGTACCTGAAGTAATCCTTTACGGGGAGGACGTCCAGTTCGAGTCCCAGGGTCTGGGGAAGCCTGCCCCAATGGTTGCCTATCAGGGAAGGGAGCTCACGCGCTGACTGGAACCCTACCACCTCTTCCAGGGGCGATTCCACCCTGGCCCGCTCCACTTCCCGTTTGACCATGAGCAGCGGCTTCCCCTCCAGAGGCACAAAGAGGAGACCGTCCTGGGTAGTCCCGGACAGGTAGTAACAGTCCATTTTCTGAACCACCAGAAAAGCCTCCATGCCTGCTCTCTCCAGGGCTTTTCTGAGCCTGGCCAGACGGTTCATCAGCTCCTCCTTCGGGATATACCGGAAGCCCAGGGACTGGCTTAACCTCTTCAATTCTTTGTGCACCCAGTCTGCATAAGACATCTTCCCTCCTTGGTCCATTCGTTTTGCCCCGCCAAAACATGTATTAGTATAACAGCCCATGGCTTTCTTGTCCAGTCAGACGACGGCGACCAGCCTGGAGGTGCAACGCCCTTAACATACTAAGAGCCCGTCCGGAAACTCGTGCCCGGGGTGTTCAGGGTGGGGCGAAGGCATTGCCCTCACCCCACCCTGGAGGGGTTTTCCAGTGGGGGCCCCTGGAGCAAAGGAAATGACAGGACATAAATCCTATTGACAACGTTCATAAAAGTGAGATACAATGGGCACAGAATTTGTGCAATTCGTGTAATTCATAGCAAAGAGCCCGAATGGTTACGGTACCAATACATGGAGGAGACTGTTTTGAAATCCCCCAGACGTTCCTCTTATTACACCAAAGTTATTGCTCTGCTTCTGGCCCTGGTCCTTTTGGCCGGTTTGCTCGTTCTGATGACGCCCATCTTGGAGATGCCAGAGCCAGCCTTTATCCCTGGCCTCGGCATCCTGCCGATAGGTTATCGCCAGCTTGCTGCCGCCGGGGCGATTGGCCTGCTCTTCCTGACCCTGACAGGCTATTTCGCCAGGCGCTATTTAAGGAATCGGCTGGCCAGGCGGCCAGAGAAAGAGGCCGAGATCCAGCCTGAAGCCCTGGCTCTGGCTTACCGCCACAAGCTTATGGCCCAGCTTAGCCAGTTGAAGGTCATGGATGTGGCCACACCCTTTGACCTGGCTACGTCCTACATCCCTCTCAAGGTTCGGGAGAGGTCCGGCCCCTATGAGAGAGATGAGGTTAACCCCCTGGCCGGCGATGAGCTCATGTACCCCCAGGAGGCTCTGGCCCGATTCCACCGCCTGGCCTTGCTGGGTGAGCCCGGTGCCGGCAAGACCACCTTACTCCGACACCTGGCTTTTCAGGCTCTCCAGGGCAAGCTGCCAGGCCTGCCGGATTTCCCTATCCTCCTCTCCCTGAACCGCCTGGCTGCCACCTGGTTGGGCGCCTTGCCGGGGTCGGCAGGCCGAACCGCCCGACCCACGCCCTTCGAGCCGGGCCGCCCGGCTGAGATTTCGCCGGGCTCAGGCTTCGACGAGCTCCATCGAGGCGTCGCGCCCCCTCAGGACGGAGCCTCAGAGCGGGGGGCCGAGGTCCTTCAATCTGAGCCTCAGGCTTCGTCTCCGGGCTCAGCGACGGGCACTGAAACTCCTCGGACCGATCTTCTGGATTTTGTCGTCAGAGAGATGGATGCCCTCCGCCGCTCCCCCGCGCTGCGCTCCTATCTGGAAGAACGCCTGGAAGAAGGCTCTGTCCTCCTTCTCCTGGATGGTCTGGATGAGACCTGCGTCGGCTCCCCTAAGGAAGCTGAGGCCACCTATCGCTACGTGGTCGGCCAGATCAATGTCCTGACGACCCGCTATCCCAAAGTGCCTGTCGTGGTCACTGCACGACAGGCCGGCTGGAAAGGGCTCTTGAGCGCCGGCTTCCATACCCTGGAAGTATTGAAGTTGGAGCAAGACGAGGTCCAACATTTCATCGCAGGCTGGTTCGGCCGGGACAGTTCGTCCCGCTCCCCGCGGGGCCCCGCTCAGGCCCTGGAACTGCAGAGGGCCATCCTGCAAAACCCCCAGGTCCGGGCTTGGGTCACCAACCCTTTGCTTCTCTCCCTCACAGCTTTCGTCTTTGAACAGGACGGAGAATTGCCGGAGGGGCGGGCCGGGCTCTACCGGCGTGGTATGGAGTTGTTGCTCGAAAAATGGGAAACTCATCGGGGTCGCAGGCGGATTTCTCGCTTCACAGCCGAGCATCAACAGGGTCTGTTGGAAGAGGTAGCCCTGCATTTCCACCTGCGACGGCTCTCCTGCTTCCCTGAAGATGACTTGAGTGGGATCATAGCCAGCTATTGCTCCGTAGCGGGCCTGCCGGCGGACTGGGTTCCCACTATCCTGGAAAGGATCGGGGCCCAATACGGGTTGCTCAGGGAACAGGCCAGGTGGTACAGCTTCGCCCACCTGACCTGGCAGGAGTACTTTGCTGCGGTAGCCATCAGCAAAAAAGGTCGGCTTGAATTGGTCCTGGAGGGCATACCGGACCCCTGGTGGGAAGGGACAACCCTGTTTCTGGCCGGGATTCTGGAAGATGCCACGCCTCTTTTGGAAAGCCTCCTGAGCCAAAAAGACGATGTCTTTCGCCGCCACCTTCTGCTGGCCGGGCGCTGTCTGGCCAGGCAACCGCGCCTCAAACATGCGGAACTCCGGAGAAACATCATTGAGCAGCTTCAAGAACTGGTCGAAGGAGCCTATCACCTGCCTCTTCGACGGTGGGCCATCGGCGTGCTGACCGAGATAGGCGATCCTTCCGTCGCCGCTTACTTTCAGTCCCTTGTGATGGCTCCCCCCCGTCGGGGAAGGACAGAGGAGGAATACCGGACCGTGCATCGGTGGATTATCGCAGCCCTGGCTTCTCTGGGCGACGAATCCACGGTGACCGGGCTCGTGACTCTCCTGCCCAATCCAAGGATAGACCTGGCTGTACGGATCAATGTCGCTGCCGCCTTAAGCTCCCTGGGCGATGAATCGGTGCTCCCCCAGCTCCTGACCCTGTTGCCTGATGAGGAAATAGATTACCGGGTGCGTATGGCAGTGGCCGAGGCCCTGGGTGCCTTCGGCACCTGTCCTGAGCCTTGCCCTGAGCCCTGCCCCGAGCCAAGGTGGCGTCGAAAGAATGAATCCCTCATCCCTCCCCTTCTCCGCCTCCTTCCTGATGAGGAGATAGACTATCGGGTACGCGTGCGTGTGGCCGAGGTCCTGGGTACTCTGGGTGTCTGCCCTGAAAGTCGGAGAAGCCGAAAGGACGAATCTGTTACCTCCCAGCTTCTGCGCCTTTTGCCCAACGAGAAGGTGGACTACAATGTGCGGATTGCCGTGGCCGAGGCTCTGGGTGCTCTGGGCGACTCCTCCATCGCCCCCCGACTCCTGGCCATCCTGTCCAAGCAGAAAATAGACCCCGATGTGCGGGCCACCGTTGCTGCCGCTTTGGGCCATCTGGGCGATAAATCGGTGGTCCCTCCCCTCTTGCGCCTTCTGGCCAATGAGAAGATAGACCCCTCCATACGCTGGAAGATCGTTGACGCTTTGAGCGCTCTGGGGGCTATGGAAGATGAGGCTACGGTCCCTGAGTTGCTGGACCTCTTGACCGATGAGAAGGTAGACTCTTCGGTGCGGGTGAGTGTGGCCGAGGCGATAGGTGAGAAGACCGTCACACCTCGACTCCCGACTCCCATACCTGTCGGCAGAGAAGCCGCTGAAGCCATGCGTTCTCTAGGTGACAGGTCCAAAGTCCCTAAGCTCTTAGCCCTCCTGTCCGATCGGGAGCTAGATCGTTCTGTGCGCCTGAAGATCGTGGAAGCTTTAAGTGCTCTGGGTGACGATCGGGTGACAGTAGAAGGCCTGACCGCGTTGCTAGATGATGCAGAAATCGGCTCCTATGTGTACCAGGCCCTCTTCCAGGTGAGCCAGAGAATTGGAGCCCGCGTCTTTGCCAGGCAAAATGGGGGGTATGAGGTACGCTAAGAGCCAGTCTGAAAAGCAAGTTGCCCTGGCGAAGGTTTGCAAACCTCCGCCAGAGTTCGACAGGCTCTGAGGAAATGGAGCGAGGTGAGCCAATTTGAGCGTGGAACCTGATACAGAAGTGGTGCGGGCGATGTTGAATCAAGCCCTGGCCGAGGCGCGGTCGCGCCGTGCCAGCCGCATCACCGAATTGCACCTGGTGATGTACGATCCATCCCAAGAAACAGAGGAAGCTTTGCGAAAAACAGTGCGGGAATTGAGCGTGAATACGCCGGCCGAACACGCTCAGGTGATCACCCACCCGGCGCCCAGCCGTTTTATCTGTTGGAACTGTTGTGGCCTCCGCTACGAGAGCGATAACCCCGCCGCAGTTTGCCCAAACTGTGGCCAGACGGGCCTGCTGATTCCGGCCGATATCACTTTCGCCCTGGAGCGGATAGAGGTTGCCTGATAGTTGACGACGTCGGCCTCCACCCGGTCGCCCACCTCCACCGCTACCTCGACCAGAACACCGCCGGTGGAGAAGCTGAGGTCTACCTCGGCGGACGGAATCAATGTGCCGGTGCCGCTGGCCGGGATGACCAGGTCACCCCGGCGTACACGGGTCGTCCTGATCGCCTCTGCCGCAGGGGGCGCTCCTGGGCCAGGAGAACCTGCTATAGTAGTACCAGGCACCGCCACCTAAGGTAACGTCGCTTCACATCAAAGGAGCCGCCCTGAACCCAGGGCGGCTCTGCTTTCGGCCCAGCGGTCAATTTCCATACTCCGTTCCTGTTGAGTCCGTCCGCCTACTCATGGCGGAGGGCCTCAATGGGGTTCAGCCTGGCCGCTCGATTGGCGGGGTAGATGCCGAAGAAGAGGCCGATAGCCACCGAGACGCCCAGGGCCATGATCACCGAACCCGGGGTGACCAGGGTGCTGAGAAGCTCGCTGGCCAAACGGGACAGGAGTTGCGCCCCGCCCCAGCCGACCAGGACGCCCACCACACCTCCCATACTGCTCAGGACCACCGCCTCGACCAGAAACTGCGTGAGGATATCACGCCGCTTGGCCCCCACCGCCCGGCGGATGCCGATCTCGCGCGTGCGCTCGGTGACTGAGACCAGCATGATGTTCATGATGCCGATGCCGCCCACCACCAGGGAGATGGCGGCAATACAGCCCAGGAGGATGGTGAAAGTGCCCGTCGTCTGCTGCGCCATCTCCATGATCTGGATCTGACTGCGGATGGTAAAATCGTCAGCCTGGCCGGGAGACAGACCGTGGCGGGCCCGCAGGATGGCCCTCAGTTCTGCCTGGGCAAAGTCCATCATCTCTGCCGAGGTCACCTGCACGTTGATAGCCTCAAGGGAGGTGTTGCCTGCCCCCCCAAACTTGACCTGGGCGGTGCTCAAGGGGATAAAGACCTGGTCGTCCTCGTTCGTAAAGCCCGTCTGGCCCTTGCTGGCCATGACTCCCACCACCTGGTAGTTCTGACGGTTGATCTTGACGGTCTGACCCACTGGGTCGAGATAACCACTCCCGAAAAGGTCCTCGACCACGGTGGTTCCCAGGGCGCAGACCTTGGCCAGGTTCTCCACATCCTGCCGGTCAATGAAGCGCCCCCGGGCCACCTGCCAGTTGCGCACGGTCAGATACTCGGGGGTGACACCCAGGACGCTGGTCTGGGTGTTCTTGTTCCCGTAGACCACCTGGGCCCCTCGGACAGAGTATTCCGGGGCGATGGCCTCCACCAGGGTAGCCAGTCGGGCGATGGCTTGCACGTCCTCGTTGGTCAGGCTTTGGGCGCTGGCGGCCCCCTGGGATACCCAGCCGAAGAAGGCAACCCCCGGTGAGATGACCAGCAGATTGGAGCCCAGGCTCTGGAAACGCCGGGTCACCGCCGCCTGGGCGCCCTGCCCTACGGCTACCAGGGCGATGACCGCCGCCACACCGATGATGATGCCCAGCATGGTCAGCCCTGACCTCAACTTGTTGGCAGCCAGTCCCTGCAAGGCCAGGCGAACACTCTGGATAATGTTCATCCTCTCATCCCTCCTGGATCACGGCTGTCTGAATTCTCTTCTCTGCCCTGGGCCTGCGCCTGGAACGACAAATAGTCCACCGCCGGAGGGGAAACTCGGCGTGGCGGACGGTGTGAGAGTGATCACCACCAGGTCACCCTCGTTCACCCCCCGCACGACCTCCGTATAGGTACCGTCCGATAAACCGACCTCCACATGGGTCGCAACGGGTGAGGCATGGGGGCCTTCTTGCACCAATACAGTGGGCAGACCTTCCACGTACTGGATGGCCATAGCCGGCACCAGCAGCACGTTCTCCCTCTTGCCCACGGTGATCTTCAAGTTGGCTGTCATCCCTGGCTTGAGGGGAGCACCCTCAGCTCCTTCAAGGCTGACCGGCACCTCGTAGGTCACAATGTTTTGACTCAGCGTCCCTTGCAGGGGTACCGAGAGAACTTTGCCACGGAACTTTTTGCCGGGCAAGGCATCAAAAGTGATTTCGGCCTCTTGCCCTATTTCCACCTGGCTGATGTCCGTCTCATCCACCAGAGCCTTGACCTCAAGGTGCGAGAGGTCGGCCAGGGTGACCACCACGATGTTCGAGGAGACCAAATCCCCCACTTGAGCTCCCACCGCTATGACGGTGCCGTCAAAGGGAGCGACCATCGTAGCCGCGGTCAGGGCTGCTCTGGCTTCTTCGAGGTCAGCCTGGGCGGCGACGACCTTGGCCCGGGCCACCTCGACGTCCTTAGGATCAGGGCCGGCCTGGATCCTGGCCAGATCGGCTTGCGCTTTCCGAAGGGCGTATTCGGCCTGCGCCACCTGTGTCTTGGCTTTGTTCAGTTCGAGGGGGTCGGGGCCGGCCTGGAGCCTGGCCAGGTTTTCCTGGGCCTCCCGCAGGGCGTCCTCGGCCTTGGCCACCCTGTTCTCGGCCTCACCCAGGGCCTTGGCTGCCTCAGCTCGGGCCGCCTCGAGCCTCGCTTTGGCCGTCACCAGGGCGTTCCACTCCCACTCAAGACGGGTCTTGGTCTCCTCCCCTCGCTCGTAGGCCTTCAAAAAATTGGCATAGTTATTCTCAAACCAAATCGCTTCGAATTCGCGCTCCCGCACATTTTTGGAAACGACATCGCTATTTTGGACAGCGATCAAATTGTTCCTGGCGTTTTCCAGTTCGGCTGCAGCGTCCCTGACCTCAGCCTCAGCCGCGGCGATGTCAGGGTTCAGGAGATCATGAAGCGTCTTCTGGGCTTCCGCCAGGTCCACCTTGGCCTGGTCCACGGCTACTTGAGCCTGGATCAGGTCCAGTTCGGTGTATGGTTTTTGGGCTTCCTCCAGCTCGCTCCGGGCGATGGTCAGTTGGGCCTCCGCTTCGGTGACTGCTCTCTCCAGGGATGTGGTGTCAATGCGCGCCAGTATCTCCCCCGCTTTGACCGGTTGGCCCGGAGCGACGTTCAGTTCCGTGAGGGGAATCTTGGTGACGTCGAAGCTCAGCTCCGCTTGGCGGGGGGCATAGACTTCTCCTGTGGGGGCAATAGTGGCCACGATGGTGCCCCGCTCCACAACCACCTTTTGACTGTAGGTCGTGGCCTGTTCCCCACCCCGCAGGAGGCGGTATCCCAACAGCCCACCCCCGACCAGAACGGTAACCGGCGTCAGGATGGCTAAAGTTTTGGGTATCTTCATCGGTTCCTCCTCAATGGTACCCAACGTCATTTTTTAGGCAAGCC
>JBBIJG010000001.1:2210-3572 GCA_037446095.1 Caldilineae bacterium | reverse complement strand
TAGGCCAGGTAATGCTATAATACTTGGCCAAATGTGATGAAAGGGGGTAAGCTTTGTGAAAGGTCTGGTGCTCAGTGGCGGCAAAGGCACTCGCCTCTATCCCATTACCTATACCAGCGCCAAACAGTTGGTGCCGGTGGCCAATAAACCGGTCCTCTTCCGGGTCATTGAGGCGATTGTCGAAGCAGGCATCACCGAAATTGGCGTGGTCGTGGGCGACACGGCAGAGGAAATCAAAAACGCCGTGAGGGATGGTTCGCGCTGGGGAGCTAAAATCACTTATATTCCCCAGGAAGCCCCCCTGGGACTGGCTCACGCCGTCAAGATCTCTCAGAACTTCCTGGGCAATGAACGGTTTATCATGTTCCTGGGTGACAACGTGATCGAAGGCGGCATCAGTGCTCTGGTGCGGCAATTCCAAGACAGCGATTACAATTGCCAGATCGTTCTCACCCGTGTCTCGCATCCTGAGCAGTTCGGTGTGGCGGAGCTGGAAGACGGCCGTATCGTGCGCCTGGTGGAAAAGCCCCGCCAACCCAAAAGCAACTTGGCTCTGGTGGGCATCTACATGTTCGACCACCATGTCTTTGAGGCTGTCAACGCCATCACCCCCTCCTGGCGCGGCGAATTAGAAATCACAGATGCCATCCAATACCTGGTGGATAGAGGCTATAAAGTCTACCCTTACATCCATGAGGGGTGGTGGATTGATACGGGCAAAATGGAAGACATGCTGGATGCCAACCGCCTGGTGCTGGACGAACTGGTCCCCTATGTGGCAGGTTACGTGGATCGGGACTCCCGCCTGATCGGTAAGGTGACCATCGAGAAAGGGGCTGAAATCATCAACAGCGTCATCCGGGGGCCGGCCATCATCGGCGAGAACACGCGCATCGTCAATTCCTACATCGGACCTTTCACTTCAATCTACCATCATGTCTTGATCGAAGGCAGCGAGATCGAACACTCGATTGTGTTGGAGCACAGCCGTATCGTTGACATTGATCAGCGCATCGAAGACTCGCTCATTGGCCGCAATGTGGAGATCACCCGCTCACCCCTCAAGCCCAAGGCCCACAAGATGACCTTGGGGGACAACAGCCGTCTGGGTATCGTTTGCAACGGATAATTTTTTAAGGAGGTACTTTTATGCCGAATGCTAAGAAATGGCGCAAGAAGAAGATAGCCAAACACAAACACAAGAAGTTGATGAAGAAAACCCGTTGGCAGAGAAGGCAAAAGGCGTAAATGAAGACGACCTTGATCTATGCCGGGATCACCGGCAAAGGCTTTGACAGTATCGGCCAGGGGATGGATTCTGGCTGGATCAGCCACGGTCTGGCGATGATCGGGGCGTCGGCC
>JBBIJG010000001.1:0-2200 GCA_037446095.1 Caldilineae bacterium | reverse complement strand
ATCCTTTCGGCTGTGGCCAAGGAGCAGGGGTTTGAAGTGGACCTCATTGACCTGCGCGCCCTCAAAGGCTGGGAACATTTCCGGGAGGAACTGGCCAGGCGTCAGCCCGATGTCTGCGGCCTGACCATGATGAGCGTGGACTTTAACCCGGTCATGCGGTGCGTGGACATCATCAAAGAGGTCAACCCGACCATTGTAACCGTAGTCGGCGGGCCGCACCCCACCCTGGTCACCGCTGAAGTGCTGGCTAACGAGAAGATTGACTACGTGATCACCCATGAGGGGGAGATGGCTTTCCCCAGACTGCTGGCTGCCCTGGAGGCTGGAAAGCGTCCGGCGGAGCGCCTCATCCGTGGCGAGCCGCCCGACCTGGACTCGCTGCCTTTCTCCGACCACGATTTCTTCCTCAACGAATGGCGGCGATGGGGTTATACCCTCGATTCGCCGGAAGCACCCTTTGTGCCTGAGTTGCCCCCGCCTTTTGTGACCCTTATCGCCGGCCGGGGTTGCATCTACAATTGCAGCTACTGCCAGCCGGCCGAGCGCATCCTCTTCGGCCGGGGGGTGCGACGCAGAAGTGTAGCCAACGTCATTGGTGAACTGAAACACCTGCGCGACAAATACCACTTTGCCAGCTTTATGTTCCACGATGATACCCTGACCGAGGATCAGGAGTGGGTGAGGGAGTTCTGTCGGGCTTACCAGGCTGAGGGCTTCACCCAACCTTTCTTCTGCCAGAGTCGGGCGGACATCATCGTCAAGCACGAAGACCTGGTGCAGTTGATGGCCGAGGCGGGTTTGCGCGGCTACTTCATCGGCTTCGAGAGCGGCAGCGACCGGGTGCTCCGATTTATTCGCAAGGGCACCACCCGCGCTCAGAACCTGGAGGCCGCCCGCATCTGCCGCAAGTACGGGATCGCGATCTGGGCCAACTACATGCTGGGATTGCCCACCGAAACCGAAGAAGAGATCAAAGAGACTATCTCCATGCTGAAGGAGATTGACCCCGACTATTACAGCCCTGCTTTTTACACCCCCCATCCTGGCAGCGACCTCTATGACTACTGTCTGGAGCATGACCTCTCGCTGATCACTGACCACGATAGTTACCGCCGCAACCCTGACGAACCGAAAATTAAGGGGCATGACTATCGGTTCCTGAAGTGGGCCCTCAAAGAATCGCAGCGGCGCAGACCCATCAATCAACTCAAGCGGACGGCTCGCTACTACTGGAAACGGTACGCCTCACCGCGCAAGGCGGTGCGCAAACTGTGGCGGATGGTGGCAGGGGCGGCGGTATTCCCGAGGTTTCCCTCAGGCTGCTGAAATGAGTGCCGGAAAAAACATCACCAACCTCAGCCAGTTGATCGCCGCCTTGCCCGGGGACGATCAGACTCGTTTCCATCGCATCTTTCGCCTCAGCACCACGGTGGGGCAGTTGGACCCGCCAGAGACCATGCATAAGTGGATCGAGGGTTACTTTGGGTCCGTAGAAGCCGTGAAGAGCCAGCACATTGTCAAGATCACCAATCTGGTTACCATGGAAGGCTCTCTCTTCAATGAACTACGGGCCAGCCGCCCCATGGAGGCGAAACAAAGCGCCAATTTGCAGAAGGTCATCGAAGACAATCTGAGCGATCCCTTCTGTAAGCCTCTAGAGGGCACCCCGGCGGATGTTTTTGGCCGCGTGCGAGGCCAACATGCCATCACCGCCAGCAACATAGCCAAGTACGACGGCTTCCATGGTGTGGTGGTCTTTGATGAACACAACCCCCTGGTTTTCTCAGCGGCACAGGTGAGTGACTACCTGGACACCGCTCTGGCCTGGGCGCACAAAGCCCACGATGCGGACAGGGAAGCCCGCTACTTCTTCTTTTTATGGAACTGCCTCTGGAAGGGCGGTGCATCCATCCTCCACGGCCATGCCCAGATGACCCTCTCCCGAGACATGCATTACGCCAGGGTGGAACATCTGCGGCGTTCGGCTCTGAGTTATCAAGGGACCCATGGTACCAATTATTTCGACGACCTGTACCTCGTCCACCAGGTACTCGGCCTGGCGCTGGAGAACGGCCATACCCGCATCCTGGCTTACCTGACGCCGATCAAAGAAAAAGAGGTCCTGCTCATCTCCGAAGAGTTGGCTTCGGACCTCAAGGATTCTATCTACCGGGTGCTCCGGTGTTATATTGAGCGCCTG